>JAFKFP010000075.1 GCA_017308185.1 bacterium
GGGCATGGTGCGAGGACGCCGCGACCCCAACTTTGGTACGTCCGCTGCCATGGCGGCTGCCACACCAAGGTCCCGCCGCGGTAACGGCGCCGATGCGGCCACCGTTGCCCTCGCGATGAGCGGGCTGTCGTTGTACTGGACCCTTCCCGCGATGATGGCCGCTGGAAACCAGAAGCGGCGCCGGCGCCGTAAGGCGCACCGGCCCGCAGGCCGCTCGTAGCCTTCACCTGGCCGTGCGGAGGACGTTCCGCACAGGCGTACGCCTGGCGAACCTGCGTGGACATAGGGCGAATGCACGCGCTCGGAGCGCTCTTTGTGCGCTCGCCGATGGCCTTATCCCGTTGCCGGCGGCAGACTGAGCAGCATGGTTGCACCACCGGTCCTGCGGCGCTGGACGCACAGAGAACTACCGAACGACGAACTGCTGGAGGCGACGTTACGCAAAGAGGGCCTCGAACCAGAGTGGTGGTCGAATGCGCCGGGCTATCGCTACAGCGAACATGAGCACGACTATCACAAGGTGGTGGTGTGCGCGGAAGGTTCGATTACCTTCGTGCTGACACCGACTGGCGAGGAGCTCGAACTCTACCCGGGCGACCGGCTGGACCTCCCGCCGGGTTGGCCGCACGAGGCGCTCGTTGGGACGGCTGGCGTGCGATGTTTGGAGGGGCGCCGGTAGGGGGCTGAGAAGCTCAGACGGCCCGCGCGGCGGCGTGGCGGCCGGCAATCCTGCCGTAGACGGCGCCGCGGATGACCGAGCTCGCGCCGGGGTAATTGTAGTAGAAGATTTCGCCCATCGGCTCGCCCGCGGCGTAGAGGCCATCCATGACCTTCCCGCGTGTGTCGATCACGCGCGCGGAGGTATCGCACTTGATGCCACCAAAGGTGAATGTGATCCCGCCCGTCACGGGGATGGCGATGTAGGGCGGCTGGTTGAGCGGCAGCGCCCAGTTGCTCTTGGGTGGCGTGATACCCGCTGTCCGCTTTCCATCGAGGCGGTCGAGGTCGTAATCGCCAGGCTGCACCGCGGCGTTGAACCCACCCACGGTGTCGAGCAGGTTCTCGGATGGCACGCCCATCTGGTCCGCGAGTGCCTTCAGGGTATCCGCCTGGAGTGGCGGGCCGACGGGGCGCCAGGCGCGCGCGAACTCCTCGCGCTGGTAGGCCTGCTGGTCGAACAGGCACCACGCTTCGCCGCCCGCCTGCTCGATGATGAACTTGCTGAACTTGACGTAGGTGTGGTCACGGAAATCTTCGCCCTCATCGAGGAAGCGGCGCCCTTCCTGGTCCACGAAGATGCCCATCTGGTAGTTGTAGAGCGCGGTGACGCCGCATTCGATCTTCGGCGAACGCGCATCGAGCACGGCGGAGTGATAGTCGCCCCATTGGCCTGCGGGCTGCGCGCCGGCCGCGATCGCCATCATGAGCCCCTCGCCGGTGTTGTAACGGCTACCGCGCAGGATGAGCGAATCGGCGAAGCGGCCGAGGTGGGCGACGCGCATCTGGACGTTCGCCTGGAACCCTCCACAGGCAAGCACGACACCGCCGCGCGCTTCGATGTCGACGAACCCTTCCGGGCCGATGCAGCGGACACCGCGAATGCGGCCCGCGTCGTCGGCGATGAGGTCCCGTGCGCCGGTCTCGTAACTCACGGCGACGTGTTCGCCTTCGAGCCGGCGGAAGAGCAGGTCGACGAGTCCCTGGCCACCCGCCTTCGGGCTGCGCCGGTAGCCGGCAGTGTGCGGGTAGCCAGGTTCCCATTCGAGGCCCATTTCGGTAAGCCACTCCGCGGTCTCACGCGCGTTTTCACAGAGGGTTCGGATGAGTTCCGGGTTCGCGCGGCCGCGCGAGATTCGCATGAGGTCGCTGTACATCGCCTCAACGGTGTATTCGCGGCCCCCGTATTCGTCTGGCTGGTGCGGGAATCGCATCTGTGCGTCTGCGAAGTGGGTGTTGCCACCGCGCTGGTCGCGCGGGGACTTTTCCACGAGGATGACGCTCGCCCCGGCCTGCGAGGCGCCAAGCGCCGCCGACAGGCCGGCGATCCCGCCGCCCACAACGACGACGTCCGTTTCGTATCGTTCCGCGGCCCCGTCCGACCCGAAGGTGATAGGCATGAGGCGCAGTATAGGCGCGCATGCGGAAGATGCGAGGGGGCTTTGCCCCCTGTCTCCCGATGTGCGACGCGCGTGCCGCTAGCTGAGGCCGACCTTCGCCATCGACGGTGCAGAGAAGTCGTTCAGAGAGAAGTTCTTGACCTTCTTGTTGGCGATGTACTGGTCGGGCTGGCTGACGGTGAGGAACACCCACATCTCGTCGTCCCAGATCTTGTTGAACGCCTGGTAGAGCGCCTTTCGCTCGTCAGTCGTCTTGGCCGCAGCAATGTCCGACTGGAACTTCTGGTACTCGGGGGTATCGAAGTTCTCCGAGTTCGGGAGGCGGACCTGGAAATTCATCACGAAGAGGGTATCGGGGTGCAGGGCGTTGAATCCGAAGCGCACCTGGAAGCACGCCGGGTACGCGCCTTTCGTGAACTGAGACGAGAACGTCGTTGGGTCAACCTGGTTGACCTTGAGGTTGATGCCGGCCTGTTTCGCGCTTGCCTGGATGATGTTGAAGATCTGGAGGTTCGTCGCGTCACTACTCCCGATCATGACTTCGAGATCCGGTGTGCCGTTGCTGAATCCCGCCGCTTCCACCAGCTTCTTGGCCTCCGCGAGGTCATACGGGTCGGCGTCGTAGCGCTTCTCATAGGCGGGCGAACTGGACGGCCAGAGGCAATTCATCGGGTGCGCCTTGCTGAGGAAGACGGCGTCATTGATGCGCTGACGGTCGACGCAGTGATAGAGCGCCTTCCGCAAGCGGGCGTCCTTCGTCACTTCGCCCTTCGTGTTCATGCCGAAGTTGTACTCGCCGATCAGGCTCTTGGTCGTGTAGACGTCGTAGCCGGATTTGCCGAGCGTTTCGGAGTCGTCGTACGTGGGGTCAAGGATGATGTCTGCGTCTCCGGACTTGAGCGCCACGGCCATACTCGCCTGGTTCGGCATCTGCTTGTAGTCAATGCCATCGAGGACAGCGGGGTCGTAGTAATCGGGAAACTTCGCGAGCGTCCCGCCCTGGTTCGGCTTGATAGCCGTCACCTTGAATGGGCCGCTCCCATCCGGCGCCTGGCCAGCTTTGATCGCCGCGATGTTGGCCGGATTCGAGACGTACCAATATTCGAACATGTCGAAGATGAGGTCGCCGGGGCGCTTGAGTGTGAACTTGGCATGCGTGGGGTCGACCGCCGCGACGGAGTCGACGTAGGCCTTTGCCACACCGGCGACCTGGGACACGGGCGTGGCCGGGTCAGTGAGTGATTTGAACCCGTCGACGACCGATTGGGCATCGAGTTTGGCGCCGCTGTGATAGGTGAGGCCGGGCCTGAGCTCGAGCGTAATCTCGGTCTTGTCGCCGTTGAACTCCCATGACTTCGCAAGCCGTGCCACAGGCGTGAGATCAGCGCTGTCGTAGCGGATGAGATTGTCCCAGATAGCGTAGATGTTCGGGATGTACGGCCCGTCGTAGTTGTATGGCGCGTTCGGACTGACGAGCGCGGCCTGGCCGCCGACCTTGAGCGTCCCGCCCCTGACGGCTGCCGCCGTGGACCCGGTGGGCGTGGTCGATGCGGCCTTCTTGCCATTGCCGCTGCTGCCGCATCCAACGAGTGCGAGCGATGCGGCTCCTGTACCTGTGGCGACAGCGGCGCCGAGGAGCCGGCGCCGGGTCACGGGGCGCCTTCGTGTCCAGTAGTTCGAATCCATAATGTCATCCCTTCAGCGCAGCGAACATCGCGCTCGCAAACAACCGCCTCATAGCAACATGCAGGCCATGGTTGCCCTCGCCCTGGGCCTCAGAGATGCGATCGCATGTCCGGCGAACGTCCAGGAGCGCATATGAAACGTTTCTCGAAATGTAACGATGCCAATCTGGATGTGTCAAATGCATCGTGGCGCGATGCTGACTGATCTATGACTACGACTCGACGGTTTCGCGTTCGAGCGAGGCCTTCACCACGAGCACGCGGTCCACGCGGCGGCCATCCATCGCCATCACGCGGAACTGGTAGCCCGGCACCTCGATGCGGTCGCCTACACGCGGGATACGGCCCAGGCGAGCCATCACGAAGCCGCCAACAGTGTCGTAGTCCTCGTCGGCAAGCTCCGCGCCCGTCGCATCTTCGATGTCTTCGATGAGCGCGAGGCCGCTGACGAGCAGGTTGCCCGCCGCTAGCGCGCGCACGGAGTCACCACCCTGGCGGCCAGCGCCGAGCCAGCGCCCGAGCAGGCGGTAGAGCAGTTCGTCTGCGGTCAGGATGCCGCTGGTGCCGCCGTGTTCATCCACCAGGACCAGCATCTGCACCTGCCTGGCACGCATCTCGGCGACGGCAACCTCGACGCTCACCGCCTCGGGGATCGCGACGGCGGGGCGCACGAGCGGTCTCCACTCGGTGCCTCCAGAACTGACGAGCATGAGCAGATCTTTCACATCGACGATGCCAAGGATGTGGTCGAGGTCGTTCTCGTAGACGGGGTACCGGGTGTGCTGGTGGCCTTCCATCGTGGCCAGCACCGCAGCCAGGTCAGCGTCGGAATCGAGCGCCACTACTTCTGTCCGGGGCACCATGATCTGGTCCGCCTGGATGGCGCTGAACTCGAGTGCGCGACGGGCCAGCAGAAGCTCGGAAGTCGAGAGCAAGCCCGCACGGGCGCTAGCCTCGATCACCAGTTCGAGTTCATCGGGGGCAAGGTTCTCTTCATGGGCGTGGGCAGGCCTGATGCCGAACGGCCGCACAACCGCCCGGCCGGCTTCGTTCATGAGCCAGATGAAGGGACGAAAGATGCGGTTGAATACCGTAATCGGAGCTACTACCCAGAGGGCCACCGCCTCGGTCCGCTGCAAGGCAAGCGTCTTCGGGGCCAGCTCGCCAAGGACGATGTGCAGCGACGTAATGACCGCGAAAGCAATCGCGACGGCGATGCCGTGGGCCACCGCCGAAGCCGCCCATCCGCTAAAGAGCGCCTCCACCGGCGGCCGGATAAGGTGCGCGAGGGCGGGCTCACCCACCCAGCCCAGTGCAAGACTCGACATCGTGATGCCGAGCTGTGTGGCGGCAATGTAGTTGTCGAGGTCGTGCAGGGCCGCGAGCAGGAGGCGCGCGCGGCTGTGCTTCGTGCTGGCGAGCTGTTCAATGCGGGTGCGGCGCACCGCGACATATGCGAACTCCGTCGCGACAAAAAGGCCGTTTGCCGCGACCAGGACAATGACGGCGGCCAGCCCAATGACGGTCGACCACGTTTCGGACATGGAAGTATGGTACCGGAGTCACCAGCACCCGGCTCCTGATAGCCACGCCGCCGCGAGCTTTGTAGAGCCGGGCTAGTGAAACATCGCGCGGTAGGCCGGGCTCGAAACGAACTGATCGAGGATGGTGCGAGCGTGTGGCGGGATGTTCAGCGCTTCGAGCTCAGCGGGTGCGAAATAGCGGAACGCCTGCCCTTCGTTCACATCGATCATGTCTTCGGGCAGGTCCGCATCAATGTAGTAGACGTGATAGACATCGCTGAGCAGCGTGGGCAGGTCCGCCGGCCGGCGGTAGAGGCGATAGAGCTTGAGTTCCTGGAGGAGGTGGCCCGTCTCCTCTTCAAATTCGCGTAATGCGGCGGCATCCGGCGGCTCGCCCCGCTCCATAAGCCCGCCCGGGATGCACCAGGTGTCGGGGAAGCGCTCGGGCGGCAGGTCGGCATCGCGCAGCTGCAGGAGCAGACGGCCCCAACGGTCGATCTCGATGACCCCCACGCCTTCACGGTAGGCGGCCTTGGTGGCCACGGTGCCGCGGTATTTGTCGCTCGCGAGGAAGCGTTCGAGAATTCCCCGGCCGCCAGGGTTCATCGGCAGCGCGAGGGCTTCTTCCGGCGTGAAGTACCGGAAATCCAGCCCTTCGTTCACCACGATACGTTCGCGAGCGACGTCGTCATCGGCGAAGAACGCGTGAATCGTCCACGGCTCCGCGGCCGGCCGTTCAAATGGACCATCGAACGTCGCTGTTTCGAAGAAGCGCAGCCGCTGGAGCGAAACGCCGGTCTCCTCTTCGAACTCCCGGAGCGCCGTGTCTCGCGGCGATTCGCCGCCCTCGCGCCCACCGCCGGGAATCGCCCACCGCCCAACCCCTGCAGGTGGCGTATCGTCGTCGCGCTGCTGCAAGAGGACGCGGCCGCCCGGATCGATCAGGATGACGCCGCTGCCCTCAGGCATTCACGCAGCCCCGGCCGTTTCCGCGAAGACGCTCCAGTGACCATGGCGCGAACGTGGTCCTCGCCCTGGCCCGGCGGCCAGCGTTTCGATCATCATCGGAAGAGCGACTTCAGGCCCCGCAAGACAAGCCAGGCGGCGGCCCCGGCCGCGAGGATGATGAGCGCGGGCGCCGTGGAATCCTTAATTGGGCGGAACTCGGCCTCGCCGTCGCGCAGTTCGATGTAGCCCACGGGGTGCGCCGACACGAGGCCGCCGCCGCCACCGCCGATGTCGGGTTCGCCTGTGCCGTGCCCGTCGGTGTCCATGCCGGCCCCGCTCCCGAATCCCCAGCGCACGCGCGCGACCGGGACGACGGTTACACCTTCCTGGTCAACCGGGTCACCATAGACCGCGCTTGCCGACGCGAACCCGCCCATCCGCGTCGCCAGGGAATGCACCATCCTGTCGAAAAGGCCGCCCGTCGCAGCGTCATTGGCATCGTCGAATGCATCGTCCACATTGCTTGCCATGAACGTGTCACCTCTCGTCGTTTCGAAAAGTCATCCCACTGTAGCATGTGCGGTCCCGAATCCAGCGTTTCCTGCCCGAGTCCCGGCGCCGTTCCCTGTTCCCGGTGGGCTGTCACCAGTACCATCGCTGTATGTCTCGCCCGGTCGCCGCAATCCTCACCCTGGGCTGCAAGCTGAACATCGCCGATAGCGAGGAGCTTGCGCGCGGCTTCCGCAGAGCGGGCTACGACGTCGTTGACCGCATCTGCGACGCCGATGCCTATGTGGTGAACACCTGCTCGGTGACACACGTTGCGGATGCGAAATCGCGGCGGCTCATCCGGGCGGTCCAGCGCGCATCACCCGGGGCGCCCGTCGCCGTCACCGGGTGTTACCCGCAATCGGCCGGCTTCGATGCCATAACGGCGCTCGGCGCGGATTTTGTCGCCGGCACGCGCGATGCAGACAAGGCCGCCCTCATCGAATTCGTGAAGGGGCGGCGGCCCTCCGCGTCCAGCGCAGAGGCCGCACGAGCCGCGTCGCCGGGCGGGCTGCACACGCGTGCGTTCGTCAAAGCGCAAGAGGGGTGCAACGACGTCTGTGCGTTCTGCATCGTCCCCCAAACGCGTGGCCGCGAGGAATCTCGCTCTATCGCGCAGGTCACGGCAGAGGTTGCGCGGGCGGTCGAATCCGGCGCGCGCGAGGTCGTGATCACAGGGACGCAGCTAGGGGCGTGGGGTCGCGACCTCTCGGAGCCGTTGAGCCCCGCCGACCTCATCGCCGGCATCCTCGAAGGGACCGATGTCCTGCGGCTTCGCTTCAGCTCGCTGCAGCCGCAGGACATCACGCCCCAACTGCTCGCCCTGTGGGAGGACCCGCGGCTTATGCCCCACTTCCACCTCGCCCTCCAGGCAGGCAGTGACCCTACGCTGCGCGCCATGCGGAGGCGGTACACCATCGCCGGTTATCGCGATGCGGCGGCGCGCATCCGGGCCGTCATACCGTCGGCCGCGATCACGACTGACGTCATCGCCGGGTTCCCGGGTGAGAGCGAAGCGGATTTCGAGGAGACACTGGCTTTCTGCGAGGAGATGGCGTTTGCGCGCGTGCACTGCTTCCCATACTCGCGGCGCTCTCGCACTACCGCTGCCCGCAGCGCCGGGCAGAACGCGCCACCGGTCATCCACGAGCGTATGCAGCGGCTCCTCGCGCTGGCCGAGCGCCTCTCGACACAGTTCCGCGTCAGCCAGCAGGGCGCGCTTCGCAGCGTGCTCTGGGAGGGCGAGCGCAAGATGCCCGGTGGCACATTCGCGCACGGATACACGGACAATTACGTGCCGGTGTATGGAAACTGTAAGGATCTTACGAACAGAGCGACGCCTGTCGTAATAGGCGCGGTGTACCATGATGGGGTATGGGGAACTCTCCCCGGGGAGGCTCTATGAACGCATTGCGCCGCCTTTGCCTCGCGATCTATAGCCTGTTGTTGATTGCCGCCGCTGGTGCACTCATCGCCCTGACCTGGGCCAGCGACCAGCAGTTCAACTGGACGGTTGGTGGCTGGAACTTCCAGGCACTCGTCAACGCGAGCGATGCAGGGAAAATTGTTTTCACCATTATCCTCGGGGCGATCGCAGTCGTGGGACTGCTGACGCTGCTGCTCGCCGTCTTCCGCGAGAGCGTAACGGGACAGCGCGGGTCGCTCCGCCTCCGCCAGACAGACGGCGGCACCATCGAAGTAACTGGCCGCGCTATCGAATCACTGCTGCGCGACGAACTCCAGCGGCTCCCGGATGTCCGCTCCGTCAATCCGCGCGTACGGCTCACGGGCGGGGCAGTCGACACGAGCCTCGACGCAGTGATCTCGCCGACGGCAAACATCGCGACCGTGACGAGCACGCTCTCGCAGGGGGTCGCTAACATCCTGCGCGACCAGGTGGGCGTGACGAACGTGCGCCGGCCCAGCATCCGCATCGAACAGGACGCCACACCGGACTATGGCCGGGACTACCGTCCCGCAGGCACGGACGGTGGGTATGCACGCGAGGGGATCGGCTCTGGGCCCTCCGATGGCGGGTATGCACGGACAGCACCAGCAGATGCCACAAGGGAGCGTGAGACGGCAGCTGTGCCAAGTGCCATCCCGAGCCGCGAGGCGACAGAATCCCACCAGCCATCGTGGCCGGGCAGCTCACCAACAGAGAGCCCTGCCGAGACGGGGCGCACGGATGCCGAGGTTGTGCACGACGCGACGCTGCCCCCTCCGCCGAGCGGCGACAGACCGGCCGAGGACGATACCCGCATCGTGCCGCCGGCGTCGTTTACCGGAGAGGCCGCGCCTGACCACTCGCAGCAATCGGGGCAGGGCCACTGGGAGGGCGATCGCTGGGAGGCGGGGCGCCCGTGAGCGAGGACCCTTCGCCGCCACCCAGCGGCGAGCTGCCGTGGGTGCTCGAAGCGCTCCTGTTCGTCGCGGATGAACCCCAGCCGCTCAGCGCGCTCGCGCGGGCGGCTGGCGTTGGCGACGCATCGGCGCGCAAAGCACTCCAGCAACTGGCCGCGGACTACGAAGCCCGCGGCCTTCGATTGATGGAGGACTCCAACCGCTATCAGCTTGTCACCGCCCCGCGCTACGCGGCCTATATCGATGCCCTCATTGGAGCGGGTCCGGCCCAGCGCCTGACGCGGGCGGCACTCGAGACGCTCACGATCATCGCCTATCGCCAGCCTTGCAGCCGCGGCGAGATTGAAGCCATCCGCGGGGTTAACAGCGACCGGCTGGTGGCAACGCTCGAGCAGCGGGGGCTCATCGATGCGGCAGGATTCGGTGACACACCCGGCAAACCGAAGCTCTACCGGACAACGATGAAATTCCTCGAACACTTCGGCATCCAGAACGCGGGCGAGCTGCCGCCGCTGCCAATCGAGGCAGAGCCCGAAGTAGCGGCCGAAATCTAGCAGCGCACAACGTCCGTTTAGCACCGCGGAAGAGCCCGGCCTGCCGTCTCTTCGTGCCAGCAGCCTCGGCTACTATGGATGGAGAGGGCGCGTGCACATGCGCGTCGAGCGGTCGATCTGTAGCAAGCGCTTCGGCGCCTACCGCCAGGGAGGATATTGTGAGGCGAGCCGACCTTCGTGAACTCAGGACCCGGGAAAACTATCCCTCGGTCTCCATCCTGATGCCGACACACAGGGCGCACCCCGAGAACCAGCAGGATCCCATCCGGCTCAAGAATTTGATCGCCGAAGCCCGCGACCGATTGACGGAGGAAGTGGGAAAGAGGCCGGCGTGGCCAGCACTGGACCGGCTCGAAGCGATCGCCTCTGAAATCGACTGGCGCGCGAACGAGGCGGGACTTGCGGTGTACGCAAACGACGACTTCCAGGCATGGTACCGCCTGCCGTTCCCGGTCGAAGCTCGCGTCAGCGTGGACCGCACCTTCGACACGCGTGAGATCTTCTACGCGCTCCACAGGATGCCCCGATACCGGGTGATAGCGCTGGCGGAGGAGCCGACTCGCCTCTTCGAAGGCAGCGGGACCGACCTCGAAGAGGTGCGCGACGGCGTTTTCCCACTCGAAAGGAGAGGCGCGCCGGGGGCAACCCGGAGGCCCGATGCCCCGCAGATGCGAGGCTCAAATGTGCGTGAAGCCCACCTCGACGAGTTCTATACCGAAGTCAGTCGCGGGCTGAACGAGATCGCAAGTTCGGACCGCCTGCCGCTCGTCGTGATGGGCGTGAGGGAAGCAATCTCGCATTTCAGCGCGGCGAGCGAGGGACGGGATATGGTTGCTCAGGTCGAAGGCAACTTCGATGATGCCGGCGCCGCCGAAATTGCGAGCATCGCGTGGCCGCGCTTCTCCGAATGGCTGGATAGCCAGCGGCAGGCGGTGCTGGACGAGATCGGCGACGCGAAGGGCGGGAACCGCTTCGCCCCGGGGCTGGATGAGGCATGGGCCACGGCTCGCGAGGGCCGCGGCGCGAAGCTTGCGGTCGAGGCCGGCTATCGTCAGCCGGCAGTGGTCGAGCGCAACGGGTGGACGCTTCGGATGGTCTCCCCGGATGACGCGGGTCTTGGACCGGAGCACCTGGACGACGCTGTCGACGAACTCATCGAACTCGTCCTGGATAAAGGCGGCGAAGTGGTATTTGTGGAAGACGGCAGCCTCGAAGAGTACGGGCGCGTTGGCCTGATCCTGCGGTACTAGCCCTGGCCGTCCGATTGTCGATTCGATGCCAGGTGGCGCCGGCCTTGCGGCGGCCACCTGGCATTTCTTCGGTTAGCGCGTGGATGGATCCCGGCGGAGCTGGCGCAGGCGCCACTGCCCGCGGCCGGGCACGCGTGCTGCCGGGTTATGCGCCGCATCGTGTTCGTGGAGCATCAGCGCCCATTTGCGCAGAGCAAAGCGGCGATCGTTCTCCAGCGCCCTGGTGAGTTGGATGGTGTACAGGTTTTCGGTAGCAGGACCCATGTCGCACCTCGCGTTTGCGTATGCACACATTTGAACATAGCTACATGACGATGTCAACAACTATCGTCGGCACTGGCCTGGAACTCGTCCCTGATCCCCTCGAGTAGCGCACGCACCTTCTCAGGTGGGGCGAAATACAGCTTCCGCCCCCGTGCCCCCTGGGTCTCCAGCAGCCCGGCCTCGCGCAGAAGCTTCACGTGCACGCTCACAGTGGGTTGCGAAAGTCCTTCGACGCGCGCGAGGTCGGTGATACTCCTCGGTCCGTGCACAAGCTGCAGGAGGATCGTGACGCGGGTCGGGTCCGAGAGGACCTTGAGCTGCGTGGCGATGCGTGTGGCCACTTCGCGCTGGTGCTCCGGCGCCATACGCGTCTCGGGGCTGTAGCTCAGCCACATAGCGCCGGGGACATCGAGGAGCCCGGACCCGACGCCGGAAAGCCCCAGTGCGACCAGCACGAGCCGCCCTTCGCGCTCGGCCTCTTCGACCATCGGCACGTACTTGTCCAGCATCGCGAGATGGTTCGCGGGCAACATTGATTCGAGGTCTCGCCCGGAAGCCACGTGCTCCCGCATTTCTGCTGCGAGCTTCAGAGCAGCAGGCCGCCCGCTGTGTTCATAGAAGGGCAACAAGAATCGCCAGAAGTCCCGCAGGAGGGTGAAGTACTCGCCGCGCCGCTTGCTGTCATCGCGCAGTTGGGAGAGCCGGCGTTCGAGTACGCGCCGGACGCCGGCTCCTTCGGTGCGCAGTTCGCCAATCGGCACCTCGCCAGCGGCTGCGGCAGTCAGGGCGGTCCAATCGATGTCCTCGCTCTCATCGAACAGCGTACCCGCAGCATCAGCAATTAGCGAAAGCTCGATCCACTCGTAGTAGCCTTCGTCGTGCCAGAACTGCTCGATGCGGCTCAGCAGATCTGGCGCTTCCGCGGTGATTGCCGCGAGCCAGGGCTGCGTCCACTTGCCGCGTCCAGCAGACCGTTTCTCGACCACAAACAGGCAAAACGCGAGGTCGGCGATCGGCGATATGCCGATTCGGGCGGTGGGAGCAGCAACGTCAATCTGGGCAGGCATGTACGCTTAACTATACACCTATGCGCGAGAGACGAGGATCAGGGGGATGAAGAATGAAGAGCCCGGCCCCACCTCGTTCCTGGTCGCTTATGCGGGAGATCTCCCATGCCATCGACGAGGCTGGTATATCTATTGGAAAACAGGCCGGGCCTCCTATGCGACGATCACGTATCATAGAAGGCGATATCACACTGCACGCCGGGTGCGGCGCAGCAAAAGGAATGGCCATTGGAACTTCAGAACGCTGTCATCGTCGATGGAGCACGATCCGCATTCGGGCGCGGAGGCCGCGGCAAGCTCGTGGCAACACGGCTTGACGAGGCCGGGGCCCAGATCGTC
>JAFKFP010000076.1:0-12645 GCA_017308185.1 bacterium
GGTTATCGAACGCAGCGCCCTGCGCGTGCATCAGTACATAGCACAGTTCGCCGCCTTCGTGGATAGAGCCGGGCGTCGGGGCGCTCACGTGTGATGGGATGCCGCCGGGCGTGGAGAACTGCCGAAAGAGGGCCCGCATCCCCGGCTCATCCAGGGATATATCCGGGTATACCTCGCTGTATTCGCCGTCGAGGTAGGCGTTCGCGACAAGCGCGGGGCCGCCGTGCCCCGGCCCCGCTAAATAGATGATGTCCGCGTCTTCCTGCTGAATGAGTCGGTTAAGGTGCGCATAGATGAAGCTCAGCCCCGGCGATGTCCCCCAGTGCCCGAGCAGCCGGGGTTTGATGTGCTCTGGCTTGAGCGGCTCGCGCAGGAGCGGGTTCTCCTGCAGATAGATCTGCCCGATGGTGAGGTAATTCGCGGCGCGCCACCACGCGTCAATCTGACGCAAAGCCTCCTTCGATAGGGGCGAGCCTTCCGGGCGTACGCCGCCACGGGCAGCTTCGCCGCGCACCGCTGTCGAAAGCGTGGCATCGAACGTATACATGTCAGGATCCTTTCTCCTCCAGGTACCAGGCGGTCTGCCTGGCCACCATGAGGCCCTCGTTGGTGGGGATTACGCGCACCTCCACGGTACTCCCCGGGGTTGAAAGCACCGGTGCATCCTGGTCATTCAAGGCCCGATCGATGGCGAGCCCCGCGAACGCCATTCCCTCACAGATCGCTGCGCGGACGCTCGCGGCGTGTTCGCCGATGCCGCCCGTGAAGACGAGCGTATCGAGGCCGCCGAGCGCTGCCGTGAGTGCACCGAGGAACTTGCGCGCGGAGTAGCAGAACGCGGCCACCGCCGCGGCGGCGCGCGGGTCGCTCTCCGACTGCTCGACCAGCCGCTGCATATCGGCCGTAGCGCCCGAGATGCCCAGCAGCCCGGAGTGTTCGTTCACGAGCTCGGAAAGCTCGGGAAGAGACATCCCTTCACGCGCGAGGGCGAGGAGCACGCCCGGGTCGAGATCGCCTGTGCGCGTGCCCATGACGAGGCCACCCGCCGGCGTCAGGCCCATCGTCGTGTCGATGCACTGCCCGTCGCGGATGGCGGCCATGCTCGCGCCATTGCCAAGGTGCGCGATGACGATGCGTTTCCGCGCTGCACGCGCGTCGATATCGGAGAGTGCCTGCATCACGTATTCGTAGGAGAGGCCGTGGAACCCGTACCGCCTTATGCCGCGCTCCGCGAACGTGCGTGGGAGGGCGAAATCGCGGGCTACGGGCGGCAGGCCGGCATGAAAGGCGGTGTCGAAGCACGCGATCTGCGGCGTGCCCGGGTACGCCGCGCCGGTTGCCTCGATAACGGCGATGGCCTGGGGCATATGCGTGAGGTCGAGCGCAGTGATGTCTCGCAAATAGGCGGTCATTTCCGCGGTCACGAGAGATGGCTGCACGTAGCGTGGGCCGCCGTGGACGACCCGCTGCCCGATCCCGACGACGCCGGCCTTTAGCCCGGCATCTTCGAGTTCGCGGAGCAACTCGGCGACGGCGGCCTTGTGGTCCGGGAGCGCATGCTGGCGCGTGGATGACCGGTCGCCGCCATCGCGAGTCGTCACGTACGCATCGGGCGCACCGATGCGGCCCGCTTCGACCGCCAGCTCGCGGTGCGGCCCTTGGGCATCGAACCGGTACACATCGCCCCTGAGACTGGATGACCCGGCATTGATCGCCAGGATGTGCTGGCCCGCGCTGGGCATATGGCCGTGCCTCCTCACTCTCATGACGCCCTTCGCCCGCTGCGGGCGCTCACAGGGGCCTTGATCCCAGCGTACTGAGGCGTGCAAGCCCTTTCTGTACCGCGGGCTGACGCGATCGCTCAGGGACGTGTGGCTTGCACCTGGCGTCTCGCCCAGGTGAGCCGCTTCGGCCACGTATGACTGGACATAATATCGCGCCGTTCGAAGATGAGTGCGGCCGCCACGAGTTCTGCTGCGCTGATTCCCAGGAACACGAGCACGCGCTCCCATGGCAGCCCGTGCAGGAGCGCATGCGAACCATCCGCCCAGTAGAACGGTGATGCCATGCGCACCGATGAGAGTGCCTCCACGGCCGAACCCAGTGTGAAGATGACGTAGGCGGCGATCATCAGACCGAACGCTACTGTCAGCGCACTTGCGCGCGTGGGGAAGATCACGCCCGCCAGGAGCCCGAGCCCAAGGAACATCCAGCTGATCGGGATCATGTTCACCACGGCGGTGAGTATCTTCACGTTGCTGAGGTCGAAGTCCACGAACAACTTTGTGACCATGAAGGCCGGAAAGCTCAAAAGGCACATGGCAGCTATCAGCGCGGCGATCCCCAGTACCTTTTCGGCCAGCACCCGGCGGCGCGCGACTGGCTGTGCGAGCAGCAGGTCGAGCGCCCCGCTTGCCTCGTCACCGGCGGTGGTGCTCGTGGCCGCGACGATGGCGAAGGCAACGAGCATCAGCGGCACCCAGCTGAAGAACTCGGCGGTCAGAAATCCGACGGGCGTGGCTATCGACGTCGCCCCGCCGAGGAACCCCTTCAGCGCATCGGGGATCTCGAAGTCCTTGAGCGACGCGTGGTAGCTCGGGTAGATAGAGAGGTCGAGCACCGCCACCGCGATCATCGTCAGCAGGATCGCGATTGCCGCGCTGCTGTGATCATGCATCGTCTTCCGCGTGATCGGCAGGCGTGTCATGTGGCCTCCTGCCGATAGTAGCCAAGCAGCAGATCCTCGAGTGTTGGCTGGTAGGTGCGCAAATCCAGGACGTTGTAGTTCGCGAGCGCCTTGATCAGCGCGTCCACGTCGTCGCCGATCTCCAGGTCCACGGTCGGTCCGTGGCGTGCCACTTCGCGGACGCCCATCACGTCGAGTGCGCCGGGCGCGGGGAGCGCTCCCGCGAATGTCACCTCGATGCGGCGCTTCTGGTGCGCGCGCCAGTCCGCTACCGGCTCGACGGTCACCAGCCGGCCATCTCGCAACACCCCCACGCGGTCGCAGACCTGTTCCACTTCGCCGAGGACGTGAGATGAAAACAGGATGGTCGTGCCGCGCGCGGCACGCTCCCTCAGGATCTCCCACACGCGGTGCTGGATTATCGGGTCCAACCCGGATGTCGGCTCATCGAGGAGGAGCACGGGAGGTGCGCCAATGAGCGCCATCACGATCCCGAGCTTCTGGCGGTTCCCTTTCGAATAGGCCCCGGCCTTGCGCGTGAGGTCCAGGTCGAGCCTGGCGGCGAGTTCTTCTGCCGGCTCCGGGTCATGGACGCCGCGCAACGAAGTGACGAGTTCGGTGTGTGCGCGCCCCGTGAGGTGAGGAAACAAGTGGACTTCGCCCGCGAGATAGCCCGTGAGCGCGTGGACGGCCGTGGCCTGGCGCGTGCAGTCCAACCCGTGGATGCTCGCGCTGCCCGACGTCGGACGGATGAACCCGAGCAGCATCCGAATCGTCGTACTCTTGCCTGCCCCGTTCGGCCCAAGAAACCCAAAGACCTCGCCGCCTCGGAGATCGAGCGTCAGCCCATCAACTGCGCGCTGCTCATCGAACACCTTAGTGAGCCCACGCATCGATATTGGGACGGGTAACGGCTCATCGGACATGAGACCTCGCTCTCTCGCCGCACCAGGTTCTGGCGAAGCGTAGTGTACCGCGCCGGGTGTCGCGGCCTGCCAAACGGCGGAGTCGTGCGCGCGCCACGGGAGCACGGTCACGTTCATCCCTGGACCCGTGCGGCGGCGGACCTGGCAGTCAGCGCGGTGGCGATCGTTGTGGCCCAGTGCTCGATATCATGCCAGTCGCGATGGTCGCCGTAACGGCCGCCCATGAGCCTGACAAAAAGGTCTCCCACCCGCCCCCAGTCATCACGGCGGATCACCCCGGCGAACGTGCGGTGGCCCTGCGCGCCCGTCCGTGCAATGAGCGCCGGCAGATCCTTCGGGAGTCTGCCTGCTTTGCGCGCCATCCACGTCCCGAAGGCCCCGAGACCGGAACTGCTCGCGCCCACGGTGGCCACACTGAAGAGCCAGACGGGCCTGCCGGCGAAGGATGGCGCCTTGCGCGTCACGAACCGTTCCGCCGGCGTGAGCCAGCTGCTGTTGTGAATAGCGCTGCCGATGACAAACGCGTCGTACCCTTCGAGCTCCGGTGCCTCCTCCGCGGGAACGACGTCGGCATCGAGGCCGTTTTGGCGCAGGACCATGCCGACACGCGCCGCTATCTCTTCCGTCGAACCATGTGCGGAAGCGTACGCAATCAATACTCGCATAGCGCGCCTTGCCTCTCTAGCCACAGCATGGGGTGTATGTCGCACACGGTGAACGGAAAGCCGGGGCAATCATTGTGGCCGTCCGGCCCAATGGCTGGGGGCGGCGTGGCCTCAGTGATCGTCCGGGTGCTGGGCGCGCAGTCGTGTAGCGAACGTGGCGGCGTGTACGCGCCGGGTGAGTCCGAGCTTGCCGAGGATGTCGCTTACGTGGTGCTTGATCGTTTTTTCCGAAAGGAAGAGCCGCTCCCCGATTTCGTGGTTGGTTAGCCCTTCCGCGATTAAGTCCAGCACGGCCAGCTCACGTTCGTTGAGTTGCTGTGCCTGGCGGTCCTCGCTGCTCACCATCGACGACTTGCGGATCTGGCCGATCACGGTCGCGCAGCTCTGCGGGTCGAGCGTGGAGCCTCCACTGCCAACGATGCGCATGGCCTCTATGAGCGCATCAGTCCGCACCTCTTTCAACATGAAGCCGCCCGCACCGGCCATGAGCGCGGCCATAACGGCACGCTCGTCGGCATACGACGTGAGCATCAACACGTTCGTCGACGGTGTTGACGAACGAATCTCGCGGCAGGCTTCGATGCCGTCGAGCCCGGGCATCCGCACATCGAGGATGGCGAGCTCGGGCTTGAGTCTTGCTGTTTCCCGGACCGCCTCGTTGCCATCTGACACATCGGCGATCACGCTGAACTCCGGATAGCCCCGCAATGCGGCTTTGATTCCAGCCCGGACGAGGTCGTGGTCATCGGCCAGCAACACGTGGATGATGTCACTCATGTGGCTCCCCCCTTGGGATGGTGAGTCGTACCGTGGTCCCCATCCCGGGAATGCCCACGAGGATGAAACTTGCGCCCAGCCGTTCGGCGCGGGACTTCATCGTTACCGTGCCGAACCCCTGGCGTGCGTGGGTTTGGTCGAAGCCGGCCCCGTCGTCCTGGATCGTGAGTGCCGTCTCGACGATGGTCTGGCGCAGGTCCACCGCTACCTTCGTGGGCTGACCATGCCGCACTGCGTTGCTCAGCGCCTCGCGCGTGAAGTACAACAGGTCTTCGGCATCACGGGCCGTCAACTCGTGAAGCGCCGCCGCGGTGATGTTCACAATGGTGTCGACGCCCGGCGGCACCGCCTGCTGCACCACGAAAGGCAGATCCCTCGCAAGGTCAGGTTCGTTGTCCGGCGTTTCCGCCTCGAGCATCGTGATGTACTGGCGGAGGTCGGCGATCAGTTGGTTGATGTTTTCAACGCTCTCATCGAGCGTTGTTCGCACGTCCGGGTTCGATGCCACCACCCGTGCCGCATCGAACCGAAGCCCAAGAGCATAAAGCGTCTGGATGGCCCCGTCGTGCAGGTCGCGGGCGATGCGTTCTCGCTCTTCGAGGAGCACCAGCCGGCCCGACCGCTCACGCGCGAGCGCGGCTGAAAGGGCTACCGCCGCCTGCAGTGCAAGAATGGATCCCGCCATCTCATCGTCGGCCGTGAACACGGGCTTACCGCGCTCACGCGTCATGTAGAGCGACCCGATGGTGTGCCCGCCCGCGCGGATCGGTACGCCGAGGAAGATGGCCATGTCCGGGTGTCCCTCCGGCCATCCCGTGAACGACGGGTGGGTCGCGAGGTCATCGATCCGTACCGGCCCGGTGGCATGCACGAGTTCTCCCAGGAGACCGCGGCCTACCGGAGGATGCCCGAGCCGCTGCGCCATCTCCTCGTCGATGCCGTTGTAAATAAACCGTTCGAGCACGCCGCGCTCGTCGAACGTCGAGATGGCGGCATACTCGGAAGCGGTCACCTCGCGGGCACGGGCAGCGAGATGCGCAAGGACTTCGCCCAGGCTCGTTGCATCCGCCAGAAGCTCGCTCGTGGCAGCCATCTCGGGAAGCCATCTCTGCATCGCCGACCCGCCTATAACCTTCATAACAATCGCACAGATTGTACATCAGCGACGACGGCCCGCGTGAAAGCTTCAACTAGGGTCGCGATGGTCGTTTTTTAGGGCCCATTGGGACTGCCTATCAATGCCGGGCGCGAGTACGGTCTGCAGCATGGTCACCGTGTATGTCCTCACAACCGATGAAGACCTGGCGGTTGCGCTCATCCAGTGGCTCCGCCAACACGACCACATGTGCGTCCGCCGGTTCGTTGCAAGCTCACGCCCAGGCCACGACGACATGGTGATGGCGTCGGGCCGCGACTGCCCGCCGGCGTTCTGCACCCAGCTCGCCGACGCGGGAGTCCGCGTAATCGTGCTCGTCCCATCGCCACGCACCACGGAACACGAGCAGTATCTACGCGCTGGGGCCACTGCCTATCTCCCCATGGTGCTCGACTTTTCGTCGCTTATCGAAGCGTTGCGGGACGGAGCGCCGGGCGCGTAACGCCCGTCCGCATCACCGATCATCAGGACAAGCGCCGCTTCACCGCCGAAGGACAGCAACGAACGTACCGGCAGGCCAGATTCGCGAAAGAGCTGCAACGAGAGGTTGGAGTCGTAGCCGATCGCTGTCTCGATGCTCTCCCCGCCACTTTCGCGGATGGCGCCTGCAACGGATTCCAGGAGCGCGCGCAGTTCTTCCAGCGTGCATTCGTTGTGGCAGGCGATCCGTAGGGCCCAGCGGCCGCAACCCTTTGCGCTCGCTTCCGCATAGCCGATGGGCTGGTTATCCGCATCGAAGGAAGCGAACGCCACGCCTTGTTCATCGCTGAGGTCTCCCTCCGCGCGGCTGATGGTCCGCCATGCCGTGAGATATTCCCTGAGCGTCCCTACCGCCACCTGCCGGATTTCGCCGTTCAATGCCGGCCTCCTGAGGCTGGTCCGCATCCTGGCGGGGAAGAAGAGGTTGGAGGGATGCCGGGCGCCGGGGTGGTCATCGGCTAGCAGGGTCATTTTTGGGTTACGTTCGGCATCCCTCCGTTTACAGCATCTTGCTTCTTTACCACCGGGACGACGGCCGCCCGGCCCGATTTGCAGGGTCCTGAGTCCCCCGTACCACCTGCCGGATAGCCCCTGATCGCGGTCCCGAGTGGCCGCATCGAAGGCATCCGTCGATGCGGCATGCTTGGTCACGGGTACGCTACAAATGCGTCATTGAGTGCTGCACGGCGTACTACCTCCACGAGGAGTCTGGTGTCATGGACGCATTCGCAGGAGTTGTCACAGGTGCTGGGGGCAACGTCGGAGTCGCGGTTTGCCGAAGGCTGGGAAAGCGCGGGGCGAACGTCATCGCCGTCGATGTCAGCGAGGAGGCAGCTGCGCGTGGCGCTCAAGCGTGCATCGCCGCGGGCGGGACGGCGGAGGCGATGGTGGCCGATGTCACGCAAGAGGCCAGTGTCATGGCGTACGCCCAGCGCGCCGTGTCCCTCTGGGGGCAGGCCGCATTCTTCTTCAACAACGCCGGGATCGAGGGGTCGGAGGCGCCATTGCTCTCCTACCCGGCTGATGCCTGGGACCGTGCCCTCGCGGTGAACCTGCGCGGCGTCTTCCTCGGCCTCAAAGCGATGGCGGGACCTCTTCGCCACGCCGATGTTGCCAGGATCGTCAACACTGCCTCGGTCGCAGGCCTTTGTGCGACGCCCATGCTTGCAGCCTATGGCGCCAGCAAGCATGCCGTCATCGGCCTGACGAAGACGGCGGCCGTCGAGTTCGCCCCGTTTGGGATCTCCGTGAACGCGCTGTGCCCCGGCCCTATCGAGAGCGACATGATGCGTCGCATCGAGGCCGGCGTCTCGCACGGCGAGGCGGAGGCCGCACATCGCGCCTATGAGCAAAATGTCCCGATGCACCGCTACGCCACGCTCGATGAAGTCGCGGACCTCGCGGTCTACCTTCTGCTGGACGCCCCAATCTATCTCACCGGCCAGGCGATAGCGCTCGACGGCGGCATGAGCGCCGTCTGAGAGGGCGGATGACTGCGCGCCGGGTTGGCCGTGGCCGGGCTGCCACGTGCCGACCCGGTCTTGAAGCGCTACCGTGCCGTCGTGCTGCATCCAACGCATGTTGTGCTAGTTCGAGGCCACGCTTGACTGTTCGAGCGGCGATGGCGGCCGCCCTCCCACGAGGCTGGGCCAATGCCGGAAGAAGTACCGCTTCGCCAACTCCACGACGAGCAGGTAGGTGACGACCATGCCCGCCAGTGCGAAGAAGAACGCTGGCGACAGAGCCTGGAAACCCAGCGCATCGGCAGCCGGAGAGAATGGCAACGCGATGGCGATGACGACGCAGATCAGCGTCGTCGCCGCGAGTGGCCGGGAGGGCTTGCTGCGCCAGAACGGCACACGCTGCGTCCGCAGCAAAAAAATCACGAGGGTCTGGGTACAGAATGATTCGACGAACCAGCCCGACTGAAACAGCGCCTCGTGCGCGTGGAACACTTGCAGCATGAGTGTGAACGTCAGGAAATCGTAGATCGAACTGGCCGGCCCGAAGATCACCATGAATCGAAAGACCAGCCTGATATCCCAGTGCGCCGGCCGCGGGATCAACTCTTCATCCACGTTATCGGTGGGGAGCGTCAGTTCGGAAACGTCGTAGAGAAAGTTGTTCGCCAGGATCTGCGTCGGCAGCATGGGGAGAAACGCCAGGAACAGCGACGCCCCGGCAGCGCTAAACATGTTCCCGAAGTTCGAACTCGTCGCCATCATGATGTACTTCACCGTGTTGGCGAACGTACGGCGGCCCTCCGTGATGCCGGCGGCCAGCACGCTGAGCCGCTTTTCCAGCAGCACAACATCGGCTGCGGCCTTCGCCACATCCGTGGCATCGTCGACCGAAATGCCCACGTCGGCCTGCCGCAGCGCTGGCGCGTCATTCACACCATCGCCGAGAAACGCAACGTCGCGCCCCAGCCGTTGCATGGCCGCGACGACTGCGGCCTTCTGCTCGGGGCTCAACCGCGCGAAGACAGTGTTTCGTTCCACAGTCCTGGAGAGTTCGGCCGGCCCGAGCCCCTCGATTTCGGCGCCGGTGATCAATCCCCGCACATGAATCCCGAGTTGCGTGCAGACGTAGCCCGCCACTGCCGGATGGTCGCCCGTCAGGATCTTCACATCCACGTTTAGTGCATGAAGTTTGGCGAGCGCTTCGCGGGCCGCGAGCTTGGGTGGGTCGCTGAAGGCGAGAAACCCCACGAGGTCGAGATTGCCACCCGTCTGCTGTTCGAGCGGGCGGCCGTCGTCTTTGCACACGGCTACGGCGAGGACCCGCGCGCCGTGCTCCAGGAGTTCGTTGAGTGATGCATCTGCTGCCGCGCGCCAGCCGTCGCCCCAGCCCGTCCCTGTACTGCAGCACTGCATGACCTCCTCTGCCGCGCCCTTCACGATCACCCAACGGCCGCCGCCAGGCGCGGCGACGAGTAGGGCACCCGCGCGGCGTTGATAGGAGAACGGCAGTTCGCCGGCAAGGCGCCAATCGGCGCGCCCGGCCGCCGCGATCTGCGCGCGTTCGTCGGCCGCGAGCGCCGCGTCGAGGACGTTGCTGGCCCGCGTATGGATGCCCGCATCGAGCCATGCCGAGGCCCATGCGAGCACCTCGCCGCCATCGCTTCCCGGCGGGCCAATCGCCGCTTCAAGGTGCACGCGGCCTTCCGTCAACGTGCCTGTCTTGTCGGAGAAGAGCGTCTCGACATTCCCAAGGTCCTCGATCGCTACAAGGTGACGCACGATCACCTTCTCCCGCGCCAGCCGCCTCGAACCGAGCGCAAGGCTGACTGTCACGATGGCCGGGAGCAACTGGGGTGTCAGCCCAACGGCGATGGCGAGCGAGAAGAGGAGCGCTTCGAGGATACCGCGGCCGAGCACGGCGTTAGCCACGAAGATGAAGATGGTGAGTGCGGCGGTCACCGCGACGAGGAACATAGAGAATCGCTGGAGTCCCGCCTGGAATTCGCTCTGCGGCGGCGCGGCGCGCACGCGGTTGGCAATTTCGCCGAGCAGCGTGTCCTGGCCGGTGGCGGTCACGAGCGCGCTACCGTGGCCGCTTCGGAGCACCGTGCCCGCCAACACCATCCCGGCCAGTTCATCGTCGTGGGGGCCCGGCGCTGCCAGCTTATCCACGGGCAGCGATTCCCCGGTAAGCACCGCCTCATCAGCGGTGAGGTCGGTCGCCTCGATGAGGCGGGCGTCCGCCACGAGAATATCGCCAACGCTCAACGCGAGCCGGTCGCCACATACCACGTCTTCCGCGGGAATGCGCGCCGTTGACCCGTCGCGCACGACGTTTGCCCAGCGTGTGAGCTGCGATTCGAGGGCACGCACGGCGAGGTCGGCGCGGTACTCATCGAAGAAGCCCAGCACCACCGACAGGGCCACAATCGCCAGGATGATCACAGCATCCGTACGCTGTCCTACCACGAGCGACACGAACGTCGCCGCGAGCAGGAGCGCGAGCAGCGGATTCTTTGCTTGCCGGAGGGCAATGCCAAGCGTCCGGTGTCCCGAGGAAGGCAGCACGTTCGCGCCGTTTCGGGCCAACCGGGCCGAAGCTTCAGGAGCCTGTAGCCCGTCGAGGCCGCAGCCGAGTTCTTGCGCCACTTCGTCCGGCGTGATGCCGCTCAAGCGCACGAGGTTCGCGCGCCGATCGCCTCCGGCCGGCCTGCTGCGGCGCCCGGTCAGCACTGGCGGTCCCCGCGGCGCGAGTAGCCGGTCATGGGCGTTCGCGCTCGCATTCGCTCGTCACCACGAGCGTCCAAGGTAACCCAGTCCGAAGGCATCTCGTTCCAGCTGCGCGCGGAATTGCGGATGGGCGAGTGCGATCAGCTTGCGCGCGCGCTCACGGATGGTGAGCCCGAACAGGTTTGCAGCGCCGTATTCGGTAACCACCCAATGTACGTCTCCGCGTGTTGTCACGACGCCGGAACCGGGCTGGAGCTCGGCGCTCAGGCGGCTGACGGCGCCCCCTCTTGCGGTCGACGGCAGCGCGATGATGGGCACTCCGCCCCGCGACCGTGCAGCTCCGCGGATGAAATCCACCTGGCCGCCGATGCCGCTGTAGAAGCGCGGGCCGATCGAATCCGCGGCCACCTGCCCGGTCAGGTCAACCGCCAGTGCCGAGTTGATCGCCACCATCCGGTGCTGTGTGGCGATGACGTTCACATCATTCGTATAGCTCACCGGGTGGAGTGCGACCGACGAGTTGTCGTCGATGAAGTGGTATAGGGTTTCGTTTCCGAGCACGAATGCGCTCACGACCATGCCCCGGTCGAGGTTTTTGCGGGAACCATCTATCACACCGGATTCGATCAGCGGGATGAGCTCCCCGGTGAACATCTCCGTATGCACGCCCAGGTGCTGGTGCTGTCCGAGCTCGGCGAGCACGGCGCCCGGGATCGCGCCGATGCCAAGCTGTAAAGTCGCCCCGTCTTCGATGAGACCTGAGACGATTCGGCCGATGGCCCGGGCTTCTTCGGTTATCGGCGCCGGCGCGACCACCGGAAGTGCCGCGTCGCACGCAACCGCCAGGTCGATCTCCGACTCATGGATGCGCGTCCCTCGTGTATGCGGCATCCGCTCGTTGACCTGGGCGACCACGACTCGCGCGGCGTGGATCGCCGCCGGTGCGCAATCGACCGAAACGCCCAGCGAGCAGAAGCCTGCCGCATCCGGGGGCGTGACCTGCACCAGCGCGACATCCAGCGGAAGCGGACCATGAGCCCGAAATAACGCAGGGATGTCTGAAAGGAAGACCGGCGTGTAATCGGCTCGTCCTTCGGCCACGGCATGCCGTACGTTCGGGCCGATGAAGAGCGCGTTGTGGCGGACGTGGCCGGCCATCTCCGGGGCCACATACGGGGCTGGGCCTTCCGAATGCATGTGCACAAGCTCGATGCCCCGCAGCGCGGCGGCACGCTCAGTGAGCGCTTCGATGAGAAGCACCGGCGCCGCGGCGCCTCCATGCAAATAGACCCGCTGCCCCGACCGGATTTCGTCCATAGCCGCTTCGATCGAAACCAAACGCATCCACATCTCCTGGCGAGCGTCGTGCCATTATGCGGGGCGCGCGGTCCCCAACGATACGGCCGTCCAGTACCAGCCAATGGGGTCCTGCGTCCCGGCGCGCACCGCGGCCCGCCGGCCCGCGTTCATTAGGTCCGAGGGGTCTCGATCTGCGGGCCTCCCGGACCTCCAAACAGCACACGCGGCGGCCGATGCTTCATTCAGATACACCCTCACAGGAGGCCACCATGGCAGACATTATTCGACGTGATCCGTTCCAGGACATTGCCCGGCTGTGGCCGCGTGCTTTCGGGCGTGACTGGATGAGCCACCTCGGCGGACGCTTCCCCGAGCTCGGCGATTGGGTCCCGAGTTGTGACGTGACCGAGCAGGATGACGCGGTGATCGTCGACGCCGAGTTGCCGGGAGTCGAGGCGAAGGA
>JAFKFP010000076.1:12697-14138 GCA_017308185.1 bacterium
GCTCACCGTCCGCGGCGAGAAGCGCAGCGAGAAGACCGAAGAGAAAAATGGACGAACCTACGCCGAGCGCTCGTTCGGCTCTTTTGAACGTTCCGTGAGCATACCTGGCGGTGCAGATCCTGCGTCCATTGAGGCGTCGTTGAAAGATGGCGTCCTTCATGTGCGTGTACCGCGAAAGCAGCCAGTGAACGTGGAGCCGAAGCGGATCGAGGTGAAAACGGCGTAGGGCCCCCCGCGAGGCCGGTGGGCTTGTCCCCCTCACCCACCGGCTTCGCGTTACCTGGCGTTCGTCACCGATTGTGCCGCTGGCCCCGGTCGAT
This sequence comes from bacterium, assembly GCA_017308185.1. Classification (GTDB taxonomy): domain Bacteria; phylum Chloroflexota; class Dehalococcoidia; order Tepidiformales; family Tepidiformaceae; genus JAFKFP01. The sequence continues at coordinate 13,018 of JAFKFP010000076.1, forward strand.
GGTGTTGCCCACCTGGACCAGCGAGGGCCGGATGGGTGAAACCCATCCGGCCCCTTTTTGCGCACCGCCCGGTTACGGGCCGTGCGTGCCAGTCAATTCGGTGGTGCTCAGCGCTCCGGCGGCATGCCGAGTTGCACAAACCAGCGCCGGTGGCCGGACCATTCGGTTGTAAGCCTTCCGGGGAGACGGACGCCGTCGCTCTCGATCACTACCCGCCGCCGGCCTTTCCCGTAGAGGTACTCGAGCAGCCTTCCCGTGGCCTTGCGTTCAACCGCGATCTCGATCATGCGGCCGGCTGCGCCAACGAGCCGCGCCGGCGCCAGCTGTTCATCCCGGTCATCGATCAGGGTTAGCGCCAGGCGGCGCAGGTCCGTGTCCGTTGAAAACGGGTTGGTGGCACGTTCTTCGATCGATGGCATCATCACCCTCCCGCGTTGGTCTCCCGGCATTGCCGGCGCGCGGCGTTGTGTCCGGAGTGTCCTTTGGATGCTCGTCGCTCGCATACGACCATCTGGGCAGTACTTCGGTGCCGAACGGCCCGCGCAGAACGCTCACCGCGACAAACGGCCGGATGGCCGCGCGAAGCTGAGCCCTCTGGCGATGGATGCTATGCGTGCGCGCGCTACGTTCGGAATATAGACAGGCGCCGCGCTTGGGGCCGGTGCCTGCGACGAGCAGGGAGAAACACAACATGACTACCCCAGTGTCCCGGACCATCCTTATCCCGCTCGACGGTTCGAAGCTCGCCGAGAATGCCGTCCCGCTTGCTGGCGCCCTCGCCAGCACGTTCGACTGCGACGTCCGTTTCATCGAAGTTGCCGACGATCACACCCCGCCCGCCGAGCGCGCCCGCGCCGCCGACATCTTTACTGATTACGCGATGTCCCGTGCGGTCCGTTACGGCATTCCCGCAGGGCGCGTGAGCGCTGACGTGCTCTTCGGCGATCCGTCGTCGGTGATCCTTCGAGAGTCGAGGCGCGATGACGCAGTGGCCGTCGCGATTGCCACACATGGGCGTGGCGGCTTCCGTGCGACGGTGTTTGGGTGCGTTGCTGACAGAGTCATCCGCGGCACGGAGATCCCGGCAGTGGTGGCTCCTGGCGTTGGGGGCCCACACACCG
>JAFKFP010000344.1:0-1426 GCA_017308185.1 bacterium
CGATGCCGTAGCGCGCCGCCGCCGCCTCGGCCGCCGCGACCCATGCCTCGCCGCCGATGCCCGTCAGCACGGTGAAACGCCCGCCGCCGACGATGTCGAGCGTCGAGACGGGCTGTCCGTCGCGCTGGAGGAACACGTGCGGCAGCCGCGCGCCCGGCCATGTTGTCGCGTGATAGTACAGCTCGGCGTCGCGCGTATAGGCCGGCTCCGGCGTGCCGTCGCCGACGATGGCCGCCGAGCGGTAGCGCTGGTTCATCTCCACGCCGTGGGCGTTGAATTCGTAATCCTTGAAGGCGATGGCGCGGCGCAGCGCCGCGCGCTGGCGTGCGGCGTCCGGCGTCGGCTGCTTGCGCGCCTCCATGTTCGCCCGCATCCGCTCGGGGTCGTGCGTGCCGAGCAGGCCGAGGGCTTCGAAGATCGGGCCGAACTCCTCGATGCTCTGGTTGGCGCGGGTGACGATCTGCCGCCCGATCGGCGCGCGCTCCGCGTCGTAGGTGTCGAGCAGCGCGGGATCGGCCTGCCCGCGCAGCACATAGGCCAGTTTCCACGCGAGGTTGTAGGAATCCTGGATCGACGTGTTGGACCCGAGGCCATTGGACGGCGGATGCCGGTGCACCGCGTCGCCCATGCAGAACACGCGCCCGGCCGCATAGCGCGTCGCGTACATGTGGTTGACGGTCCAGAGCGAGGTGGACTTGATGCGGATCGGCACCGTCTGGTCGCCGATCAGGTTGCGCGCGATGGCGATCGCCTCGTCGTCCGTCAGCTCAGGCGCCGGGCCGTTGATGTCATACCCCCAGACGATCAGCCACTCGTTCCAGGGGCGCACCATGCGCACCAGCCCCATGCCGATGCCGCCGATATTCGACCCCGGCTGCAGCACCCAGTAGAGGACGCTCGGCCGGTGCGCGACGTGGCGCGACAGGTCGGCCTCCAGCACGATGTTCATGCTGCCGGCGACGCCCATCCGGCCTTCCATCGGCAGCCCGATCTGCTCGGCGATCACGCTGCGCCCACCGTCGGCGCCGATCAGGTATTTGGCGCGTATCTGATAGGTCGTGCCGCCCACCCGGTCCGCGACCGTCGCCGTCACGCCCGATGCGTCCTGTTCCAGCGACAGGTATTCGGTGTCGAAGCGCACCCGCGTCCCGCGCGCCGCCGCCTCGCCCAGCAGGATCGGCTCCAGCAGGTTCTGCGGCAGGTCGCCCATGTCGCAGGGGCTGGCGAGGCGATAATCGGCACGCCGGGCGGGCGAGGTGCCCCAGGTCTGGATGCGCCCGAGTTCCTCGCCCGCCAGCGAGGTGCAGAAGACGGTGTTGCCCATCCAGTCCTGCGGCACCGCCAGCGCCCGCGCCTGATCCTCCACGCCGAGGTCGCGCAGCACCTCGAAGGTGCGCTGGTTGGTGATGTGCGCGCGCGGCGTATT
>JAFKFP010000344.1:1537-3541 GCA_017308185.1 bacterium
ACAGCGCCAGCGCCGCCGACGATCCCGCCGGGCCGCTGCCGACGATCAGGACGTCCGTTTCGATCATGCACGATGCTCCGCGGGGCCGCCGGCGAGCGGCTTGAGGCCGAAATCATAGGTCAGGCTGCGCCAGCGCGCCGGCATCGGCGTGCCGTCCGGGGCGGTGCCGGGATGTTCGTACTTGAACGGCACGACCAGCGAGTCCTTCACCCCGAACACCGCGTCCAGCGCCAGTGGGCCGCGGGCTTCTGGTCGGGTGGCCAGTCCACCGCGGCTGGCGAGGACGCCGATCCGATCAATGACGATGCCAACGATGCCGCAGACGACCGCGACGACGAGTAGCAACAGAAACACCAGAGAAGGGAAGTGACCATGAACCTCGAACTCCACATCCTCCAGAACTTCGCCCCGGCCAACCTCAACCGCGACGACACGGGCAGCCCCAAAACGTGCGATTTCGGCGGTGTGCGGCGTGGCCGCATCTCGAGCCAGGCGATCAAACGCGCCATCCGGTACCAGTTTCGCGAGCACCAGTTTCCACTGGTCGCCTCAGGCGAGCGTTCTAAGCGCCTCAGGAACGAAGTAGCAAAGGCGCTTGCCGGACGGCGGGACCAAAGCGACGCCAAGAATGCGTTCGATGCGGCAATGGCCATCCTTGGTATTCTCTCCGAAGAGCGGGGAGACGCCGAGGAAAGCGATATCCGGACTGAGGTGCTGGTCTTTGCATCGCCTACACAAATTGCGGCAATCAGTGACGTGTGCGATGGACAATGGGACGAGTTGCAGGCAATCCATCAGAAGCTCTGGCCGTCTGGCAAAACAAAGAAGCCGTCCAAGGACGGGGCCAAGAAGATGGGCAGCGCGGATCTAAAAGGCGCGCTCTGGGACGCCATCGATAGTGCTCGGTCGGCCGATCTGGCCCTCTTTGGGCGCATGCTTGCAGACCTTCCGAAAGGCAATATCGACGCCGCAAGCCAGGTCGCGCACGCGATTTCGACCCATGCCATCAGTGCCGAATTCGACTACTACACCGCTGTCGACGACCTCAAGCCCGAGGACACCGCCGGCGCCGACATGATCGGCACGGTCGAGTTCAACTCCGCCTGCTACTACCGCTACGCCAACATCGACCTTGGCCAGCTGCGGAAGAACCTGGACGGCGACGCCGAGCTCGCCGCCGCGACCGTCGATGCGTTCCTCGCCGCCAGCCGCGACGCCATCCCCACGGGCAAACAGAACTCCTTCGCCGCCCAGAACCCGCCCTCCCTGCTCTTCGCCGTGCTGCGCGACCGCGGCGCATGGTCGCTCGCGAACGCGTTTCTCAAGCCAGTCCGCCAGGACCGGGACACCGACCTCGCACAGGCGTCCGCGAAGGCCCTCGACGGGTATTGGGGCGAACTCACCGGGACGTACGGCGAACCCGCCGGCGCCCAGCTTTCCGTCGTCGCACTGGATGGGATAAAGCTGGGGTCGCTCGAGCGCGACCGCGCCTCGAATTTCCGCGAGTTCGCTGACACCATCTCGCAAGGCGTCGCCGCCGGGATGGGGCAGTAGCCATGCCGACGCTTCTTCTGCGTCTCTGCGGCCCTATGCAATCGTGGGGCACACAGAGCCGGTTCAGCGAACGCGATACGGATCGTGAACCCTCGAAAAGTGCCGTGGTGGGCTTGCTCTGCGCGGCACTCGGACTCCCGCGCGACCAGCCCGTAGACGACCTCGCCGCGCTCGCCATGGGCGTCCGCGTGGACGCCGAAGGCCACATCGAACGCGACTACCATACCGCGGGTGGCGGCCCGGGCGGCGGCATCGCCCGCGCTTCCGGCGCACGGTCAGAGAACGCCGTGCTTTCGAACCGCTACTACCTTGCAGACGCCGACTTCCTCGTTGGCCTCGAGTCCGCCAACGGCGCTATCCTCGAACGTCTCCAGGATGCAGTGCGTAACCCGCATTGGCAGATCTTTCTCGGGCGAAAGAGCTTCGTGCCGTCCGTGCCGGTGTACCTGC
>JAFKFP010000345.1 GCA_017308185.1 bacterium
TGGGAGGCAGACGTCACGAAAGCCTCTGCCGCCTCCTTGGCCTCGGCAGGGGTAAACGGCCGTTCCTCGAGCTTGATTTGCAGCTCCGCCAGAACGTCGATCAGGACACCGCGGGTGATGCCGGCAAGAATGCCGCCGGTGGTCGGCCGAGTCACGGCGCTGCCGTCCCTGGTCACGATCCAGGCGTTGCTTGAGGCGCCCTCGGTAACAAAGCCCTGGCTGTCGACATACCATGCCTCGTAGGCGCCCTGCTCGCGCGCGGCCTGCTTCGCCAGCACGTTGGGCAGCAGCGACACCGATTTGATATCGACCCGCGGCCAGCGATTGTCCGGCATCGTCACCACGCGAATGCCGGTCGCGGCCGTCGCCTGGTTCTTGGCGAAGTTCAGCGAACGGGCCGTGACCACGACGCTGGGCGGCACGGACTTGGCCGGAAACCCATGGTCACGCCGCGCCACGCCGCGCGTGATCTGCAAATAGACGATGCCGTAAGTCACGCGGTTTCGCCGCACCACCTCGTGCATCACCACCGAAAGCGATTGCAGCGGCATCGGCATGGCGATCCGGAGTTCGCTCAAGGAACGCTGCAAACGCGTCATGTGGCGCGGCATGTCCACCAATCGTCCGTCGCGGATTTCACAGACCTCATAAACGCCATCGGAAAACTGGTAACCGCGATCCTCGACGTTGACACAGGCATCGCGCATGTTGCGATAGCTGCCATTGACATAGGCGATGCGTGACATCCCGTCATTCCATTTGATGTAAAAGTTATCCGACCCCGAGCGCTTTCAGCTTGCGATGCAGCGCCGAGCGCTCCATGCCGACGAATTCCGCCGTCCGCGAAATGTTGCCGGAGAAGCGGCCGATCTGCGCGATTAGATAGTCGCGCTCGAACACTTCGCGCGCCTCGCGCAGCGGCAGCCCCATGATGTGCTCGCCGTTGTTGCCGGTCGGCATCGCCGGCACCATCGAGCCGACATCCTGCGGCAGCATGTCAGCGGTGATGACGGCTTCAGGACCGCCGCCGGCCAGGATCATCAGCCGCTCGACATTGTTGCGCAACTGACGAACGTTGCCCGGCCAGACGTGGGATTGCAGCACCGCCATCGCATCGTCACCGATCTTGCGTTTTGGCAAGCCGGTCGCGGCCGAAATCTGCTCCATGAAGTAGTCGATCAACTCGGGAATATCGTCACGGCGCTCGGACAGCGGCGGCACGCGGATCGGCACCACTGACAGGCGGTGATAGAGATCCTCGCGGAAGCGCCCGGCGGCAATTTCCTCTTCCAGGTTTCGCGCTGTCGAGGAGATGATGCGGACGTCGACGTGAATCTTCGCGGTGCCGCCGGTGCGCTGGAAGGTCTGATCCACCAGCACGCGCAGAATCTTGTTCTGGGTCTCGCGTGGCATGTCGGCGATTTCGTCGATGAACAAGGTGCCGCCATGCGCCTCCTCCAGCGCTCCGGCCTTGCGCGGTTGATCGGCGCTGGCCGGTTCGATACCGAACAGCTCCTCCTCCATCCGCTCCGGCGTAATGGCCGCGGCATTAATCACCACGAACGGCCCTTCGGCCCGCGCGGAGGCGTTGTGCAGGGTGCGCGCCGTCAACTCCTTACCAGCGCCCGACGGTCCGACGATCATGATGCGGCTGTTGGCCTTGGCGGCGCGTTCGATGGTCTGGCGAAGCTGATTCATGCATGCCGAATGCCCGGCCAGCGTGCTCGAGGTCGGCGCCAGTTGCTTGAGTTCGCGGACCTCACGCTTCAATCGGAACGTTTCCAGCGCGCGCGTCGCGACCAGGATCAGGCGATCGGATTTGAACGGCTTCTCGATGAAGTCATACGCGCCTCGCTTGATGGCTGCGACCGCCGTTTCGATGTTGCCATGGCCGGAAATCATCACGATCGGCAATTCGGGATGATCGCGCTTGATCTGCTCGAGAAGCTGAAGTCCATCGAGCCGGCTGCCCTGCAGCCAGATATCGAGAAACACCA
>JAFKFP010000346.1 GCA_017308185.1 bacterium
CTACTGGGTGCTCAGGATTGGGAACTCCCGCCTCATGGCGTGACGTGGGGGAGCCCTGGTAGGGACTCTTTGAAGCGGCCTCGAACAACTGCCTGGCCCGCGCGCCGCTGATCCGATCTCGGCGTTGGTCAAGCCGCCGGGTGGTCGAGAATCGGGAGCGGGCGCTTAGGCACGGAGGGTGATGCGGAGGTTCGGGCCATCTACGTCGATGCGGTCGATGATTTCGCGGAGGCCGGCCTGGAGTTCATCGAATTCGAGTGTCTCCCACTCATCTGCGATGCGCGCGCGCAGTGACGCAAGATGTTCTTCGCGCTCGGCTGCAGACTGCTGGGCGACGAGGCGCGCGCGCGCGCCCTCAAGTTCACGCTGGAGCGACTGGTGTTCATCGACGAGGCCGGCGCCGAGCGTCCGGACGCGTTCCAGGGTGATATGCCCGTGGGCGGCATCCGCGACGACCTCTTCGAGTTGCCGGCGATTTCGCTTCATACGCGACTCGATGCGGTCCACCTGGCCGAGCATGTCGAGCATGTAGGAATCGGCGTTGCCTGCGCGCCGGACGCTGAGGGGACCGGTAGCTGTATCGGACAGCCGTTCGCGGAGGCGCTCTTCAAGCTCGGCGGCGCGCTGGGTGTTGTACCCGCAAGCACTCTGGTTGGTGCGACTCTCGCACTGGTAGTAGCGGTAGCTGGCCGAGCGGGCCTCGCCGGCACGGGTGGTCCATTTCTGGCGGCGGCTGACGCCGATCATCTTGTTACCGCATCGGGCGCAGAACACGAGGCCCGAGAGGAGAAACGGCACGACCCTTCGCTGGCGCGCGCCCGGGTACCGGCTTTGGAGGCGCTCCTGCACACGCCGAAAATCTTCGTGCGACACGAGTGCGGGATGGCTCCCGGTGACGGTCGTGCCAAAGCGGCTGTAGTTGCCGAGGTAGGCGCGGTTTCTAAGGAGATCACGCACGGTGACCATGCTCCAGCGGCCGCCACGGCGCGTCGGAACATTCTCGTCGTTGAGTTGCCCGGCGATCTTGCGGATGCCCATCGATTCCTGGAGGTAGAGCCGGAAGATGTAGCGCACGACAACCGCCTCGTCAGGCACGAGTTCGAGCCGCCGGCGCGCACCAACGCGGTAGCCATACGGCGGTCTTCCGAGCACTTCGCCGCGGACTGCTTTGCGCCGCATGGCGGCACGCACCTTCTCCGATACGGGCGTGCCATCGCCACGGTCCGCCCACGTGTGGACAAGTTGATTGAGTGCCGGGCCGCCGCCGTCGGTGGTGAGGACGTGCACGCCATGGTTTTCAATCGCCAACAACCGCAGAGCGGCATGGCCGAGGTCTTTTCCCAGCGCGGTGAGGCTATCGATGGCCACGAGCGTGAAGCCGCGGTCGTCGCGAGCGAGAAAGGCGAGAAGTTGTTCGAACCCGGGGCGCTCATCGTGCGCGGCCGTGTCCAGGAAGGTAGCGGCTACTTCGTAGCCCTCGCGGGTGCAGAAATCGAGGAACGCCCGGTTCTGGCTGCCGATGGAGCGCTTGGTGGCGCCCCGGCGCGCACCCTCTGCGAAGTAGCCGATCGCGTCCATGGCTACTCCTCTCCCGGAGCGAGCGCTGTGTTGTGTGGCGACCATACTCTGCCGGTGTCTACCACAGGCGCGGCGCCACGGCAGCCCGCACGGCCGGATTGCTGGTGGCTGGCTCTCACGCTCCTCATGCGGCTAGCTCGCTGCGAGGATGCGGCCGCAGTTCGGGCACTGCACGAGCGTGTTGGGCGAGGCGGCACGGCGCCGCACGGCATCCGGCAACGAGATACGACAACCGCTGCACGCGCCGCCGGCGATGCGTGCCACGACGGTATTTCCGCGCCGGGCGCGGATACGCTCGTAGAGGGACAGCGACGCCGCTGGCAGCCGCGCCGCCTGTTCCCGTCGTTTGGATTCTGTCGCGGCGAGGAGCGCATCGAGCCGGACTGCTTCCTGCTGGAGGCGTGCCTCTTCCGTGG
>JAFKFP010000077.1 GCA_017308185.1 bacterium
GTTACCAGGAGGTGTACGCCGCCACCGGCGACGAGCAGTCGATCGAACAATCGCTTTCGACCTTCTCATCACACATGCGCAACGTGATCGGGATCCTCGAGAAGGCGGGGCCGCGTACGCTGGTCCTGCTCGACGAGTTGGGGGCCGGTACGGACCCCACAGAAGGCGCCGCGCTCGCGCGGGCCGTGCTCGAAACACTGCTGGACCGTGGCTGCACCGTGATCGCAACCACGCATCACGGGGAGTTGAAAGCGTTCGCGAACAGCGACCCACGACTCTGCAACGCGAGCGCCGAGTTCGACCTGGAAACGCTCAGTCCCACTTACCGCCTCACGCTGGGGCTACCGGGCCAATCAAATGCTCTTGCAATCGCACGGCGGCTCGGGCTCAGAGACGATGTGCTCCACCGGGCCGAGGCGCAGCTTGCTCCCGAGCACTTCGAGTTCGAACAGCTCCTCGAACAGGTGCGAGAAGAACGGGACGCGGCGGCGACCGCACGCCAGGAGACCGACGAGGCCCATCGTGAGAGCAAGGCGCTGCGCGCACAGCTCGCTGCCCGGCGTGAAGAGATCGAAGAGGAACGCGCTGCCATACTCGAGGACGCGCAACGGGAGGCGGAAGATGCCGTGTCGGCGGCCCGCCGCGAGCTCGAAGGCCTTCGCCGCCAGGTGGCGCACCGGGATTTCGACCTCCATGCGGCGGAGGCGACATTGCGGCGCATGGACGCGGGTTTGGCGAACGTTTCGCGAAAGGCACGCGTGGCGCGGCCGCCGGCTCCGGAATTTGCGTCCCCTCGCCAGGAGGTTGAGGCAGGCGACCGGATCCACGTCCGCGACATCCCGCAGGTGGGAGAGGCACTGAGCGGCGTGGGCGAGGATGGCCGGGTGGACGTGCAGTTTGGCTCTATCAGGATGAAGGTATCGGTTGACCGCATCGACCGCATCGAGATGCCAGGGCGGCAGGGAGAGCAGGCGCCCAAGGTGCTCGTGCCGACGGGGCCGCCGGTCAATGTGGAACGGGACCTGCGGGGTAAGCGCGCCGAAGAGGCCCTCGAGAGCTTTGAGAGCTATCTCGACGGAGCGTTTCGGGCCGGGCTCCCCTTCGTGCGCATCATTCACGGAAAAGGCACGGGCGTGCTCCGGGCGGCGATTCGCGAGGCGCTTCGGGGCCACCCACTCGTGCGGGAGTACGAATCGGCGCCGGCGAACGAGGGCGGGGACGGCGTCACCATTGCAATGCTGGCGGGGTAGGCCAATGAGCACGAGTGCATTCCAGCCAGGCTTTCCCGAGCCCGAAGAGGCCGTGCCTCACGATGCCCCACTGGCGGCACGCATGCGCCCTAGAACGCTCGAGGAGTTCACCGGGCAGACGGCCGCGGTCGGGCAGGGCACGATGCTCCGCCGGGCGGTGGAGCGGCGAAGTCTGCCGTCGATCATCCTGTGGGGGCCGCCGGGCTGCGGGAAGACGACGCTCGCGCACATCCTCGCGCGGCAGACAGATGCGACGTTCGTCGCCGTATCGGCCGTGTCGTCGGGCGTGGCCGACCTCCGAAAGCTGGTTGCCGAAGCGAAGGCGCGCCGTGGGGCGGGCCAGCGTACGGTGCTCTTCATCGATGAGATCCACCGCTTCAACAAGGCCCAGCAGGATGTGATCCTCCCGCACGTCGAGGACGGCACGGTGACGCTCATCGGCGCCACGACGGAGAATCCGTCGTTCGAGGTGGTGGCGCCGTTGCTCAGCCGGGTCCGCGTCATCCGGATGGCATCGCTCGCGGCCGTCGACCTCGCAGCTATCGTGAGCCGTGCGCTGTCGGATGAGGAGCGCGGACTTGGCGGCCGGGGCCTGTCGTTGGAGGAGGATGCCGAGAGTGCGCTGCTCGATGGCGCACAGGGAGATGCCCGGGCCGCGCTTACCGCGCTCGAGATCGCGGCGGTGAACGCGGAGGGCTCGAACCGGACGATCATCACAGCCGGCGACGTACGCGAGGCGCTGCAGGACCGCCGGCCGTATTACGACAAGCAGTCGGACTTCCATTACGACACGATCTCCGCGTTCATCAAGTCACTGCGCGGGTCGGACCCGGACGCGAGCCTGTACTGGCTGGCGAGGATGGTGGAGGCAGGAGAGGACCCTCTGTTCATCGTCAGGAGGATGGTCATTCTCGCGGCCGAGGATGTTGGCCTGGCTGACCCGCACGCGCTAGTTATGGCAACTGCATGCCAGCAGGCGGTGCATTTCATTGGCATGCCGCAGGGGTGGATACCGATGGCCGAATGTTGCGTCTACCTGGCACTCGCGCCAAAGAGCAATTCCGCGTATACAGCATACGGACGCGCGAGCGAGGATGCCCGGCGAACCGCGCATATGCCCGTGCCGATGCATCTCCGAAATGCAGCTACCGGGCTGATGCGGGAGATGGGGTACGGGCAGGGGTATCGCTATGCGCATGCCGAGCCAGACCATTTCGCCCGGGGCGAGAGCTATCTCCCGCCAGAGCTGGGTGAGCCACACTATTATTCACCGGGGGAACTCGGGTTCGAGCACGACGCTGCCCAACGGCTCGCCTTGCTCCGCGATGAGTCCCACGAGGGGGAGCACGACGAATGAGGATCGATTTCCTGTACTCGAAAGCAACAGGCCGGAGCGCCGAAGCGGAAGAAGCGGTACGCCTCGCCATCGAGGCGACGGACCCAAACATTGAAGTGTTTTACACCGAAGTCGATGGCATGGAAGATGCCCGCGACAAGAAATTCCTCGGGTCGCCGTCGATCCGTGTCGATGGCGTCGATGTCGAATATGGCGAACGGGAGCCGGACGAATACCAGGCCGGCGTGCGGTACTACAACACGCCCGAGGGCTGGAAGCCGTATCCGCACGCGCGGCTCATCGCAAACACGATTGTGGAGATGCAGCACCGCACGAAAGCGTAGTGAAGCGGTCCGATGTGCGACGCAGGGACAGACGGATGGTCGGTCGTGTCTTCGCTGCGGATAGTGCCAGTACGGTGCGCTCAACCACTAAAGTGCAGGCGTCAGCCGCGGTCCACGCGAGTCGTTAGTCCCTGCAGGTGGCATGTGTCGTTGTGGCGTTCGATGACTAGCCGGCCCATGCGGTCAGCCGTTATCTCCGTGATGGAACAATTCGCGACCTGGAACACGCCGGGCCGAAACCGCTGATCGAGACCGATCGCTACGGAACAGAGAAGGCTGATAACTCCGCCGTGGGCCACGGCCACGGTGGTGCCGGGCAACTCGCGGAGATGGGCCACGGTCTGGAGGACGCGCTCCTGGAAGGCGTCGCGGCCCTCTTCGCCCGGGAAGCCCGGACGCTCGCCGCGGCGGTAGGCTTCCATGACGTGAGGGTAGCGCTCTCGAATCTCGGCACTGGTGAGCCCGCTTGCGTCGCCGATATCGTATTCGGCGAGGCCATGGTCGCGTACCACTTCGAGGCTGTGGGGTGCGGCAACGGCGTTCGCCGTCTGATAGGCGCGCAGGAGCGGGCTGGATACGACGCGGTCGACTTTGGTAGACGCGAGGCGGTCACCGGTCGCGCGGGCCTGTTCTTCGCCGAGCAGGCTGAGGCCGAAATCGACGCGGCCCTGCACAACGCCCGCGGCGTTGCCTTCAGACTGACCGTGACGGACGAGGATGAGTCGCATCGTGGCTACTCGGTGAGGCGCCGGTAGAGTTGCGGCAGGCGGCTCGGCAGCGACTCGATATCGGCGACGACTTCGTAGCCCATGTCTTCGCACATGGTCTTGAGGTAGTCGTGGCCAGCGCGGTCGACCGTGAGCGCGAACGGCGTGATGCCCTCGCGCTTGGCTTCGTTCAGCGCCTGCTTGGTGTCGTGGATGGCGTATTCCTTCTCGGTGCGGTCGCGGCCATAGCCGTGGTCCTGCGGGCGACCATCGCTGAGCAGGAACAGGATCTTCACCTTGGCATCGGTCAGATTCAGCTTGTGCGTCGCGTGGCGGATGGCGGGGCCCATGCGGGTGGAGCGAATTGGCGCGATCTTGTCGAGCCGCTTCTTGATCGGCTGATCGAGCGTCTCATCGAAATCCTTGATGACGAAGAACTCGACGTTGTCGCGGCCATAGCCGCTGAAGCCATAGATGCCGTATTGGTCTCCAATGGTCTCGAGCGCGGTCATGAGGAGCACGGTGGACTCCTTTTCGAGGTCGATGATGCGCTTGGGCGGCGCCGTCAGCTCCTGGCGGCGCTTCGAGACCCACCAGCTGAGGTACTTGCGGGGATCGTCGTCGTAATCATCGTCGTCGTATTTCTTTTCGCGCTTGTTGATCTCTTCGTCGGTGCTGGCAGACATATCGATGAGGAACGCGACGGCGACGTCGCGCTCGATCTTGTTGCGCCGCCAGTAGATTTTTTCGTTCGGGCTTGCACCGGCTCGCTTTTCGACCATCCATTCGATGGCGGAGTCGATATCGATGTCTTCGCCGTCGGCGAGGCGCTTGAGTTTGCGGAACATCTCGGGCTTCATTAGTTCGAACTGCTTGCGCGTCTGGCTGACAAGGCCGGCGTGCTCGTGTAGCGCGTTCTCGTAAAAGTTCTCTTCGCCCTGTTCGAGCTTGGATTCCTTCACAGCGCACCAGCGAGGCTTGTAGTCCTGGGCGCGGAAGTCCCACTCGTCGTAGTAGTAGACGGTCACGATAGGCTGGAGCGGCTCTTCGCCGGCATCTTCGCCGGTGCTACTGTCGCTCGTGGGCTGGCCCTTCTGGGCTTCGCTGGCCTGCTGGCCGGCTTCCTTCATCAGATTCTGCATGAACATGCCGGTGCTCGCGTCGAGGTCACCCTCCATGAGCGCATCGAGGTCGATCTCGACGCTCTTTTCGAGGAGTTCGGCGAGCTGTTCGGGCGTGAGGGGCACTGGCGATTGCTGGCCAGCGTCGCCGCGCATCGCGTCCTGCTTGAGCTTCATGAGGAGTTCGACGAGTTCGGGCTTGAAATCGCCGCGGAAGTCGACCTGCTCGGGACTTTCGTAGTCCTGCTCACCCTCGCCCACATCGCCAAGCTGCATCTGGTTGCCTTCGCCGCCCATGTCGCCGGAGCTATCCATGGGGAGCGCCTGGCCGGGCTCCTGCGACTCGACCGAGTCCCAATCCGTCTCGGGCATCTCGGCCGGCACGTTCGGGATGGCGATCGCGGCCTGGTAGAGGCGGATTGTCGCCTCGGCCGTGTCCTCAACCAGGGCTTCCTCACGCGCGAGGACTTCGAGCATGCCGAGCGACTCGGCCACGACGTTGCTGTCGGGGCGGGACTTGGGCCACTTCACGGCATCGGCGCCATCCAGGCTGGCGCGGAGCAGGTTCTCCACGAAGGCCTGGCGGAGGGGGAGTTTCGTCACGTCGCCGCGGCGGTCGAGTTCGGCGCGTTGCATGCGGCGCAGGGCGCGGCGAATGCCACCATATTCGCGCTTCACGGCGCCATCGATGCGGGCGTCTTCGGCGATCGTGTACAGGTCAGCGGCTAGCTGGCGCTCGGGAAAGAGGTCGAAGAACCGCTCCATGTTCGTCACCGCGGAAGCGTCATCCGCTGTGACGAGACGCGACCGGCTATTGCCAAGCAAGTTGCCAGGCCGTTCGAAAAGGAAATCGAAGCTGCCAAATTCGATATGCGCCGCCTGGTGTGTCGCGAAGACCTTGTATGAGGCGAAGTTCTCATCCTTCTGCGGGTACCGTTCCATTACCTCCGGCAGGAAGATCGTGGTGCCTTCGGTGCTGGCGCGATGCTCGTCGATCCAGCCGATGCCTTTCTCAGCCAGTGCTTCGGTCGATTGGATGCTGACGTTCTGGCCGGTGAGCGCCTTGCAGTAGAGGCGGAGGATTTCGCCGATGCGGCTCAGCTCGACACGGGCTGAGAGCGTTTCGAGGATGTCTTCGCCGCGCGTTGACTGGAGGCGGAAGTACGCCTCACCGCCATCGTGGCTGCCCTGGAGGATGCGCAGGCCAGCAGCGTGCCACGGCTCAAGCTCATCGACGCGCACACGGTCGAGCACGGTGGGGACGTTTGCGATGAAATCCATTGCCGCATACGGCGAGTAAGGCGCCAACTGCTCGGCAAGTTCGATGATCTGATGATGGTCATCTGGCTCGAGCTGGCCGAGGGCTGCCGCGGCTTCTTCGAAGAACTGGAAGGCGGATCGGTTATGGCCCCGAGCGACCTGTGCCGAGAGCAAGAGGAAGCGTTCGCGGAGCGGCGCATGCACCTTCTGGAGCAGCGGTGCGCCGCGTTCGAAATAGAGGCGGGAGTCTGCCCAGCTCGACTGGGCGAGTTCGACCGCGAATGTGAGGAACGGGAGCCGGTCATCTTCTTCGAGGCGCGCGAGGACATCCGGGGAGGATGCGAGGCACGCAGACGCGAGTTCGTAGCTGTGGCGCGCCAGCTCATCGATGAAGAGGACGAGCCGGGCCGCCTGGCCGATGCGGAGGACGCCGAAGACGCTGGCGCCAGCATCATAGAACTGCGCAGCCAGCGAAGAGCTTTTCCAGTTGCCTTTGTAGAGGCGCCGGCCGAGATCGGCCCACTGCCGGACGTGGCTGGGGCCGATGGCCTGGATGGCGGCAGGTGACGAACGGAGGAACGCCACGGCAAGTGGCGCGGAGTCAGCCGCCATCGTCAACGATTCACGGCCGAGCGCTTCCATGGAGTCCCACGTAGCGTTGGATGGCAGGTTCACGCCGGCCCGGAAGTACTCGAGCGCGGCCTCCCAGGACCGCAAGCTGAGGCTGGTGAGTTCAACGCCCGTTTCGGCCCACGACTGGAGTTGGTTGGGCGAGAAACGCGAGGAGAGAGCGCGCAACCCTTCCTCGAATTGCTGCTCGAGTGGCGCCGGGAACCCCGAGAGTCGTTCATGGTTGCGGGCGACGAGGTCGGTAACGATGCTCATGGCTTGTTTCCCCTGTCTCGCTCAATGAGCCGGAAGCGCAGCGCCACGCACTGGCGCGGGCCCGTCACAGGAGCCCCGAATGCGCGACGAATGAACGCGTCGGATCTGGATAATCGTAAAAGATGACTTCATCGCTTGTCGTGTCCCACACCGCGCACGAGAGTTGGAAGTCGTTGCGGGAGTCGCGCGGGTCGCCGGCTGAGCCGGGGTTCACGACGAGCGTCGTGCCGTGCCGCTGCGCCATCTTGAAGTGGGTGTGCCCACCGCAGACGGCATCGTAATCGAACGCAGCGGCCCGAGCCCAGATGGCCTCGGGGGGGTAGTGATACTCGTCCCACGGCTCCCAGGGCGAGGCGTGCGTCATCATGATTTTCTTGCCATCGACCTCTGCTTCGAGGCGGTACGGCTTCTCGCGCATCCAGGCGACGAGGTCCTGATCTATCTTGGGCGACGAAAGGGCGCGTTCGCCGTCGCGGCTGAGGATGGTCTCCTCGTGGTTGCCAAGCACCACGTGGGCGCCAAGTTCGCGGAGCAGGCCGACCACTTCGTTGGACCACCGAAACTGGAAGACGCTATCGCCCGCGCAGAACAGCTCATCGATTTCGCCCATGCGTTCGAGGCCCTGCCTGAAGCCGGCGATGTTGCATTGGATGTCGGAGATGATGCCGAGCTTCATGAAGCGCCTCGCCGAATGGGGTCCCCGGTCCTCAGTCCCCGGTCCCCGGTGGTGCGGCGCAGGCCCGCAACAATCCTTGCGGTGTCATCCGCGAGGGATAGTAGGCGCACGAGCTCGGATTCCGCGATGTGGCCAACGTCGTGAGCAATGTAGAGGTGCGACTTCACCTCGGCACAAGAACCCTTGGCGATGTCCAGGAAGCGCGCGAACTCGATGGGTCGATTGCGGTCGAATCCTTCGGCGATATTCGCCATAACCGAAACCGCCGAACGCTGGATCTGGTCACGCAGGCCGAAATCACGCGTGAGATCGCCCGCGCGTGTGAGTGCATAGACCTCGCGGGCGAGCACGCGCGCACGCTGCCACGCCACTAGGTCCTCAAAACGTTCAACTGCCAAGCGGTTCTCCTCACGTATCCCATCGTTCCGGGATGTCACCGGGGACTTGGGACCGGGGACTTGGGACTCTATTCGAAGATCGACGTCACAACCTCTTCGATGCTGCGCTGGACTTCCTGGTCATCGGTGAGGGACCAGGTGACGGCCACCTGGCAGGCGCGGCGGGCGCCGACTCCGTTGGCGATGAGGCGGCCGGCGTAGACGAGGAGGCGCGTGGAGACGCCTTCGCCGAGGCCGTGTTCGCGGAGGTTGCGGACCTTTTCGCCGAGCCGGGCCAGGTCCATCGCTGTCTCGCGCGTGCAGCCGGATTCGTGAGCGACGATCTCGGCTTCCTGCTCGCGCGGCGGATAATCGAACTCGATCGCGATGAACCGCTGGCGCGTGGAGTGCTTGAGGTCCTTGAGCGCACTCTGGTAGCCGGGGTTGTAGGAGATGACGAGAAGAAAGCCGTCATCGGCTTCGATGACCTGGCCGAGCTTTTCGATTGGCAACAGGCGGCGGTAGTCGGTCAGGGGGTGGATGAGGACCGTGGTGTCTTTGCGCGCCTCGACGACTTCATCGAGATAGCAGATAGCGCCAGCCTTGACGGCGCGGGTGAGGGGACCGTCAATCCAGCGGGTGCCATCGGTATCGAGCAGATAGCGGCCGACAAGGTCGCTCGCAGTGAGATCCTCGTGGCAAGCAACAGTGATGAGCGGCATGCGGTGTTCGGACTTTTCGCCGGTGCCCGGAGCTACGCGGGTGATAGGGCGGCCGAGCTTATAGGCCATGTATTCGACGAAGCGAGTCTTGCCGGCGCCGGTAGGGCCTTTGAGCAGGACGGGGATGCGCTGGGCGTATGCTGTTTCGAACAGTTGCACTTCGTCGCCGATGGGCAGGTAGTACGGCTCATCGTGGACGGCGTACTCTTCGACATCATAGACGGCGGACCTTCGTTCCTCGGTTGCTTCAACCACTGACATTACCTCCCTGCGGCCTGGGCCAGGCGGCCCTGAAGTTCGGACCACGCCTCCTCGATGCGGCTGTTGAGGGCCTCGAGGGAGCCGTTGTTCTCAATCACGACGCCGGCGCGGCTTACACGCTCGGCATTCGAGAGTTGCGAGTTGATGCGGGCGCGCGCGGCCTCGGGATCGAGCCCGTTGCGCGAGGCGAGCCGTTCGACGGCGAGGTCTGGTTCGACGACGACGACCCAGATCTCATCGCAGAGGTCCTCCCACCCGGCCTCGAAGAGGACAGCCGCTTCGAGAACAGCGAGGTTATTGCCGGCGGTCTCGAATTCGGAGAGTTCTTCGCTGGCGAGCCTGCGGATGCCGGGCCATACGATATCGGTGAGACGCTTGAGTTCTTCGGGTTTGCCGAAGACTTTGCCGCCGAGAATGCGGCGGTCGATGGTGCCATCTTCGGCGACGAGATCGTTGCCGAAGGTGCGCACCACTGCTGCGAAGGTGTCGGTACCGGGTTCATAAGTCCGGTGGCCGAGCAGGTCGGCATCGATAACAGGGACGTCGTGATTGCGGAAGAAGGCAGTCACAGTGGACTTGCCGCTGGCAATCCCGCCGGTCAGGCCAATGACGTGCAAATAGGACTCCGGGCCGGGTGGCGCTTGTGATGGATCGAACGTTTAGTTTACGGCGAAGGGGAGAGGGGCGGCAAACGGCGGTGGGGGCGAGTGATCATGCGGTGGCAGACCCAGTAAGCCTGACTCGTCGGCGCGGGGATTCTCGCTGGCAGGTCGGGCAGTGGTAGACGACGTCCAGGCCGTGGCCGCATTCGCCATCGACCAGCGAAAGGTCGGATTCCGCGTACTTCTCGCCCCAACTTGCCAGCGCCCCGACGACTACCCCCAGGCCGTGGCCCTTGGCGGTCAGGATGTATTCAGCACGCGGCGGGTGCTGGCTGTAAAAGCGCCGCCGCACGATGCCGTGCTCTTCGAGCAGCTTGAGCCGGCCTGAGAGAATGCTGGGGGGGATTCCTTCGACTGACTCGCGAAAGTCAGCAAAGCGCGTCCGGCCCCGCAGCAGGTCGCGGACGATCAATAACGTCCAGCGGTCGCCGACGACATCGAGTGAGCTTGCCACAGGGCATCGAATTTGGCGCGTCATAGGGTTGGACTCCTCGGGTGGTTGCAGTATGCTACGCGAGAGAGCACTTCGCTCCAGTTTTCATACTCACTCACGTATTTTACATCAAGTCCCACGGGATGCCACTCGCCCGCCAGGAGGCGCCTGATGCTCGACACGACTCGCACCACGATTGGACTTGCTCTCGATGGGACGAACCCATCAGTGGACGCGCCATTGGCGCTGGCCGACGAGACCGACCTCGCGGCGTTGATGGAGGCGGCCTCTGCTCTGCGCGACCGCGGGCACAGGAACGTCATCTCGTACTCGCGCAAGGTGTTTATCCCGCTGACGCAGCTCTGCCGCGACGTGTGCCACTACTGCACGTTCGCGAAGCCACCCGTGCGAGGCCAGCGGGCGTATCTCACGCGCGACGAAGTGCTAGAGATCGCGCGGGCGGGGGCTGCGGCAGGCTGCAAGGAGGCGCTGTTCACGCTCGGCGACAAGCCGGAGCTGCGCTACAAGGTTGCCAAGCAGGAGCTCGCGGAACTGGGTCACGAGACTACGATTTCGTACCTGACTGAGATGGCCGAAGCTGTCTACCGCGAGACCGGGCTCTTTCCGCACGCCAACCCGGGGGTAATGACGCGCGACGAGATCGCTGCGCTACGACGCGTCACGATTTCGCAGGGCATCATGCTCGAGAGTGCGTCCGAGCGGCTGAACCAGAAGGGCGGCGTGCACTACGGTTCGCCGGACAAAAAGCCTTCGGTACGGCTCGAGACGATCCGCATGGCGGGCGAGCTCCAGGTGCCATTTACCTCCGGCATCCTCATCGGCATCGGCGAAAATCGCCGAGAGCGCATCGAATCGCTGCTGGCGCTGCGGGCGCTGCACGAGGAATTCGGGCACATCCAGGAAGTCATCGTCCAGAACTTCCGCGCGAAGGCCGATACGAAGATGGCCAACGCCCCTGAACCGGACCTGGAAGACCTGCTCTGGACGATCGCGGTGGCGCGCATCGTGCTGGGTCCGGAGATGAACATCCAGGCGCCGCCGAACTTGAGTTATGGCGAGTATCCGAAGCTCGCCGCGGCCGGCCTGAACGACTGGGGAGGCGTCTCGCCTGTGACGCCGGACCATGTGAACCCCGAAGCTCCGTGGCCGCACCTTGAAGCGCTGCGCGAGAACACTGCGGCCTGCGGCAAGGTGCTTACCGAGCGTCTCGCGATCTACCCCACGTACGCGCTCAATGGCGAGCGGTGGCTCGATGAATCGCTGCGAACCCCTGTCATCCGCGCGGTCGATAGCGACGGTTTCGCGCGCGTTGAGGAATGGTCTCCGGGAGACTCGCACGTGACGCCGCCTGCCATGGACATCCCACGACTACCTACGCCGAAGACGGCGACTCCCGAGGTATCAGCCATCCTTGGCCGCGCTGAAGCGGGGCAAGAGCTAAGCGAGGGCGACATCGTGCGGCTGTTCCAGGCGCGGGGCGATGACTACCACGCCGTGTGTGCAGCGGCAGACGCACTCCGGGCTCGCACGAACCACGAAACGGTGACGTACGTGGTCAACCGGAACATCAACTACACGAACATCTGCTACTTCAAGTGCCAGTTCTGCGCGTTCGCCAAAGGCAAGCTGAGCGAGAGCCTGCGCGGCACGCCTTACGACCTTGGGGCTGACGAAATTGCGCGCCGCGCCCAGGAAGCCTGGGACCGAGGCGCGACCGAGGTATGCATGCAGGGCGGCATCCACCCCGAGTACACGGGCGCCACGTACCTCTCGATCATTCGCGCGGTCAAAGACCGCCTTCCAAACATGCACATCCATGCGTTCTCGCCGCTGGAGGTCTCACAGGGGGCGGCGACGCTCGGCATCTCTGTGCCGGAGTTCCTGCGGCAGCTGAAGGAGACGGGCCTCGGGACGCTTCCCGGGACGGCAGCGGAAGTGCTCGATGACGAGGTGCGGCGGACGCTCTGCCCCGACAAACTGAGCACGCAGGAGTGGCTGGATGTGGTCGAAGCCGCGCACCGGACAGGCTTCACAACGACATCGACAATTATGTACGGCCACATCGATGGCCCACGGAACTGGGCGCGGCACCTGATAGCGCTGCGAGACCTCCAGAAGCGTACGGGTGGGATCAGCGAGTTCGTACCGCTGCCGTTCGTACACATGGAGGCGCCCATTTATCTCAAAGGGAAGGCGCGGCAGGGGCCGACCTTCCGCGAAGCAATCCTGATGCACGCCGTCTCGCGGCTGGCACTGCACCCGCACATCAAGAACATCCAGGTCTCGTGGGTAAAGATGGGCGAAGCCGGGGTGAAGGCGTGTCTCAACGCCGGCGCCAACGATATGGGCGGCACGCTCATGAACGAGAGTATTTCGAAGGCCGCGGGCGCGGAATTCGGACAGGAGTCACGGACATCGGGCGAAAGCCGAAGCAGCGCACCACGCTCTACGGCCTGGCGCCGGAGGATCGGCAGATAGCCTCGTTCCACGCGCCAGAACTTGCGCCCATCGTGCTGACGCCCGTGAAGAAGTACCAGCGCAAAGCCGTTGAGGTGTGAGCGAGGAGCGGGAGTTCGACTGGAACAACGCCGAGGCTGCTCACAGCCGCCAGAAGCACGATCTTTCATTGCGGGAAGCCGCAACCGCCTTCTCTGACGCCCACGCGGTGATTGGGTTTGATGCCAGACATTCGGACGGCGAGGAACGGTGGCTCCCTCTCGGGCGGTCGGCGAGCGGACGCCTTGTCGTGGTAGGCTGCGCGGAGCGAGGGTCGCGAATTCGGGTCATCAGTGCTCGACGCGCAACTCGGCTGGAAACGAATGAATGCGAAAGACGATGCGGCTGACGAACTGGACGACGACATCCCCGAAGAAGTGGACTTTAGCAACGCCGTGCGAAGCAAGCACGCGGATTGCTTCGACCGCAATACGGTAATGGTAGTGTTGGCGCCCGACGTGGCGCGCGTGTTCCCGGATGCCGATGCGGTGAACGAGGCGCTGCGCCTTCTCATTAGGACGAGCGAACACGCACGAGCGTCGTAATCGGCCAAGTCAGGCGCGGCGAATCGATAGCCCGCCATCGACCGGGAGCGCCACGCCCGTCACGAACGACGCTGCAGGCAAGGCAAGACTGAGGGTCATATGCGCGACCTCCTCCGGGTCACCGTATCGGCGTAGCGCTGTGCGACGATGCGCGTACTGAGCCTTGGCGTCTTCGGGGATGGCTTCTGTCATGCCTGTACGGATCGGGCCCGGGCAGATGCAGTTGACGGTGATGCCCTCGCGCCCCAGTTCGACAGCGAGCGAACGCGTAAGGCCGATCACGCCATGCTTCGCCGCCGTGTAAGGGCTGATGCCGGGGGTCGCACCCATGCCCTCCGTCGACGCGATGTTGATGATGCGCGGACTCTCAGAGAGTCGAAGGTAGGGCAACGCGGCACGTACGGTGTAGGTGTACGCCGTGAGATCCACCTGCAGCGTCTCCGCCCACAGCGCTTCGTAATCCGGGCCATCGATCGCTGTGGCGCGAGAGATGCCTGCGTTATTGACGAGGATGTCGAGCCCGCCGAACGCCGCCGCCACTTCATGCACAGCGTGTGTGACGGCATCCCGGTCCGACACATCGAGCGACCACGCTCGGCCCGTGAGGCCCGCCTGGATGATGGTGTTGGCAACGGTGGCGATGGCCGGGTCGCGGTCCGCCGCGGCGACTTTGGCGCCCTCATCGGCGAACAGGAGCGCGGTCGCACGGCCCATGCCGCTGGCGGCGCCGGTGACGAGGACAACTTTGCCCGCGACAGAGCGGTTCAATGTGGTGTTTCGTGTCATGCAGCGAGTTATACGCTGCCGGGAGCGCGGGAGGCAGCCCGCTACGAAGGCGCCCAGGTGACAACGCCCAGCGGGATTGGGTCTCCGCCGTAGACAACGCCCTCCTGCGCGCCGCCGAAATAGTCATCGGCGAGTTCGACCAGGCGGGCATCTTTCGCGCCGCCGGGCTCGATGAAGAGTTGCTGCCGTAGCCCTCGCAGCGCCATTTCGCGGTCCCGGTAACGCGAGGGCGCCCGCTCGGAGAGCCAGACCGAACAGAGCTTACCGCGGGCCAGTTGCAGTGCGACGAATTCGGCGAGCGCCGGCAAAGGGATACGGTCCTCGCCGTGAATTGGCGGCCAAAACGGAGCTGCCACCTGTGCTGGCGACTCCGCGAGCAGGACAGCCACGCAGAGGCGTTTGGCGGAAGCCTCCATGGCATCGAGGAACGGGCCAATGTCCTCGATGTCGTAGCCGACGTGCGCGATAAAGGCCACATCGGCGGGGGGTGGCGGGTCCATAGGCCATCGCGAGTTGATGATGCGGATATTGGTGATGTCGTGCTCGGCCATGCCCTCGCGCAGCACGGACAGCATCCCGTCCGACGGCTCGACCGCAATCACCTCGCGGGCGAGGCGTGCGAGCGGCAGCGCGTAGCGTCCACCGCCTGCGCCGATATCGAGCCACGTTTCGCCAGGTTGGACCAGTGCCCGCAGGTAGTTGAGCGCGGGTTCGTCTGTGCGGTCTGGATCAGCTTTGAAGGCGCTGGCTACGGGAGCATAGAAGTCCGGGCGCTCCGGGCGTTCGCGGAATCGTTCCGCCTGCTGGCGATTGCCGCGCACGCGGACAGCCCACGCCACGAGAGCGGCATCACGAGTAAGGGCAAGCACACCATCCATGCGGCGAGTGTGACGCGGAGGGGACGCCCGGGCAAGCGCGATGCGGATTCGCAGACCGGCGTGCTACGCTGGCTGCACCACCATCCATAGATGTTCGAACGGGAGTAGCCAGTGGCCACCAAAGATCCTCGTGAGCCCTTCACACGCATATCGGTTTCCGAAGCGAAGGAGATGCTCGACGCCGGAAATGCCGTCCTCGTCGACGTGCGCGAACCAGACGAATATGCCGAGGTCCACGCCAGGGGCGTTCGTCTCATCCCGGTGAACACCGTCATCAATGAAGCCCAGCAGATCCGTGACTACTCGAACGGCAAGGACGTGCTGTTCATCTGCAAGTCAGGCCAGCGTAGCGCACTCGCGGCGGAATTTGCGACGGCCGCCGGTCTCGACGATATCCCGCTGTTCAATGTGGAAGGCGGGACGACTGCCTGGGTCGCTGCGGGGCTACCGACAGGCGACTGATTCCGTCAGCGCCAAAGACGCGCTAACCTCCCCTGCGATGAGCGATGCACCCCGAGAAACGACATACAACCTGACGGCGGGCCGGTTTCGTGCGCTCGAGTGGGACGGGACCGGCGAATCTGCGGTGTTCCTGCATGGACTGAGCGGCGTGGCAGACGTGTGGCTGGGGACCGTGGAAGCGTTGGGCGCTAGCAGGCCTCGGTGCATCGCCATAGACCAGCGCGGGCACGGGCA
Source organism: bacterium (assembly GCA_017308185.1). Taxonomy (GTDB): domain Bacteria; phylum Chloroflexota; class Dehalococcoidia; order Tepidiformales; family Tepidiformaceae; genus JAFKFP01. The sequence continues at coordinate 15,457 of JAFKFP010000077.1, forward strand.
CAGTCCCAAGCCGGGCGACTACCGCATCGGCAGCTATGTGCAGGATCTTGCTGACCTCGTGCGGGCTCTGGGCGGCCCGGTGCGGCTTGTCGGCCACTCGATGGGTGCGCGGGTTGCCCTCGTAGCGGCCGCGCGCCACCCCGAGCTGTTTTCATCGGCGGCGATTGTGGATATCGGGCCGGAAGCATGGAAAGCGAACATCGACGACACCGTCGCTGCATTCAGCCGGCGGCCAGAGCGCTTCGCAGACCGCGAGGAGGCCATCGCGTTCGGGTCACGGGGCCGCAGGGGTTCACTCGATGCAGAGCGGTTCCTGCTGCCGCGCCTCAATGCGGAGCCGGATGGCAGCTATACGTGGCTCGCGCCGGCGCAGGGGCTGGTGGAGACGGTGCGGGCACACCGCAGCCGGAACTTCTGGAAAGAATGGGATGCAATCAGTATCCCCGCGACGCTGGTGCGTGGCGAGCGCAGCAACGAACTCCGGCCATGGGTCGCGGCGAGGATGCGCGAACGAAACCCGCGCATCGAATTCCATGCGATCGCGGAGACGGGCCACAATATCCCGCTGCTCGCACCCAAGGTGCTGGCGGCAGTGTTGACCGAGTTCTGGCGCCGGGTCGGGACAAGCGCGACGTGAAGAACGCCCTGTCTGCATGCCTGTTGGCCATCGGAGTGGCCGGGCTTGTCTCGGCGGCTACGGCTATGGGGTTTGGCGGGGATCGAGGACAGTACAAGTATCACGCGTATGCGCCACAGGTGGCGTCGGGAGACAAGGCGCCACCCACGCCGACGGCCACTGCGACACCAACGCCGCCGCCACCACCGTATGACGGACCCGTAGCGGCGCTCTACCTCGGCCCGGCGGGCATCGATTCAGGCGCGATCGAACAACTCGACACCACATGGGCGAGTGGCGTGGAGACGTTGCAGGACCCGGCATACCCTGGGGACATCGCCTGGTATCCGCGCTTCGGGCATCCAGGATATGGCGGCGGCACGAATAGCCTGTTCGCCGCCCACATCAACTACTACCAGTACGGGAACGGGCCGTTCGCGTATCTCACATCGGCCCAGCCTGGCGACGCACTCTACGTGACGATGGCCGACGGGGAGGAGTTCTCGTACACGGTCGTTTCCGTGCAGGTGATACCACTCTCCGACCTTCGAGCCGGCGGCATGCAGGAGATTGTGTATCCCGCGCTGGACGAACACACGGAACGCGTGACGTTGATAAGCTGCGGCGGCGATTTCGTGCCCTACGCGGGCGGTGGAGGCGAATACACAAGCCGGGTGGTACTGACGGCGGACCGCTGGGTGCCGTAGGAACTCACGCCTGGCGAACTCGGGCGCCCACCGCGGACATGAGCGCGAGTGTGTTCCCGTCGGGGTCGGTGAAAAAGACCATCCATTCTTCGACGCCAGTTTCGGGGTGACGATAAATCATGTGCGGTGCTCCAGAGAACTCGAGTCCGCGTGCGCCGAGTGCGCGACATGCTCGCGCCTCGGGAAGCGCATCGAGCATGATGCGCGTGCCATCGGCGTCGAAGAACGCGAGTTGGCCGGCAGTGAAGAGGTGGGGCAGCCGTAACATGTCCCGATAGAAGGAGACCGAGCGTTCGATGTCCGAAACCGTCAACGAGACCTGTCCGACGTGTGAAAGAGCAATGTCGGCCGGGGCGACTTCGTCGGGCATAATGTCTCTCCTCAGGTGACTGGTGCGCGGTACACCGGGCCAATGCCGGAGCTGCTCACGCGTGACGCCACCGAGCTTCGTCCGCGCGTGTTCGACGTGCGTCTTTGCGGCATCAAGCGAGGTGTGGCGCAACTCGGCAATGCGCCGATTGGTGACGCCGTGACGAACGAGGTCGACGACCTCCCACTCGGCCGGGGTCAAAATGTCGGGGTCGGCTGGACGTCCTCGCCCTGTCATGGCGGGCATCATAGCAACCGCCAGCGCGAATTACGCTCCCCCCGATAAAGCCGGTTTGCAGACTAATCGCTCTGCGCTGATAGTGGAAAAGGTCCTCCACGCGGGCCGGGAAGCGAGAGGTACAGAGCTTCCTTTGAGGAGAGGCGCCCAGCGTGGAGGACGAATGCGGGTGGTACGTGACCCACACATTGACGCTATCGCGAGATGAAGTGTGGGCGCCACCGGCCGTGCCAGGGCTTTTCGATATCTGAACGTCGAGGGAACGAGAAGGCCCGGGATGTTACCGGGCCCTCGGAAACCCATGGCGCCGAGACAGGCTATGCGTTGCAGCTCTGGCGATGCTTCTGGTAGTCGTCCTGGTTGTCGAACTGTGCGCCACAAGCGCATTGATAGGCTTTGTCTGCCATAAGAGGCACCTCCTACTGTTTGGTCTGTCCACGGTAGGCGGCGCCGCATATGCGGAAGCCTAAAAGGTGCGATTGAGGATGTTTCGCGCACGTGACAGTGCGCGACTAGCGGAGGCGGCCAGCGAGTGCGGCCCTGGCGGAGGGCCATTCCGATTCGAGTAAGGAGTACACGGCGGTGCTGCGGATTGCCCCATCGCTCGCTGGTTCGGCGGCACGCAGGATACCATCCAGGTGGGCCCCGAGCCGTTCGATAGCGGTTCGCGAGCGGGCGTTCCGTTCGTCCGTGCGCAGGCAGGCACGATGGACGTGCCACGTTTCGAAGGCGTGCGTCAACATGAGCAGCTTGGCCTCGGTGTTGACCGCAGTCCGCTGCACCGAGGCGGCGAGCCATGTGCCGCCAATCTCGACGGCATCGGGGACGCCTTCGCCGCGCTGATTGGGATTGCCGGCAGGCCATGGCCAATATTCGATGCGCAGGAAGCGTGTGGCGCCCACCACGCGGCCGGTAGCACGGTCCCGCGTGGCAAAAGGGAGCGCCGTACCACGTTCCTGCTCCTCGAACCGCGCCGCCGCCCACTCCTGCATCGCTTCATTGCCATCCGGCACCCAGGTCCACTGGTAATTTTCGCGGCTCTCAGAGGCGGCAGCGACGAGCGCGGGGAGGTGGCGCTCCATGAGGGGTTCGAGGCGCACGAAGCGGCCCTCCAGCGTGACCGGGACAACGGCGCCATCGAACATGTGCGGGTCTCCGTGGGACAAATGGTCAGTTGCGGATCGTGGGGCACCGCGCGATTGCGCTATAGGGCCAGTCCACGCGATCCTGACCAGCCACTCGGCACCGAGCGGCCACTAGCTGCCGGGCCGAAGGTCATGCGTCATATAGATGGTGTCTCGCCACGCATCGAATTTGTAGCCCGAGCCGCGAAGCTGCCCCGCGAACGTGAAACCGAGAGCTTCGTGAAGCGCAATGCTCGCGGCGTTATCGGATGAGATGGTGGCGACGACCAGGCGGACATCGAGGGCCCGGGCCCTGTCCAGAAGGTCGCCCAGCAAACGCCGGCCGATGCCCTGGCGGTGAAAGGCGGGGTCGAGGTAGATGGTGTCCTCGCGGGTAAAGCGCCAGCCGGACTTCTGGCTCATGAGGGTCAAGTAGGCGAAGCCGGCCACCGCGCCATCCACCTCGGCCACGAGCACCGGTGTGGATGGCCCGTGTTCTGCGAACCACTCGCGGCGCTTTTCGTCGGTCCATCGGACTTCGTCCCAGGTCGCCGTGGTGGTTTCGATGGCGTCGTTGTAGATGCGGTTGATCGCAGCGAGGTCGGCCCCGGTCGCGTCGCGAATCCACAGGCTGGTTGCGGCGGTCATGGCTCGACCGTAGCACGGACAGATTTCGAGCCGGTTACGGCGCCGAAGCATCCACCGCCGAGAGGCCGTTGACGATGGAGGCGCGGATGGAGTCGGCGGTCGGCAACCCCTCGGAAGGCGTGAACAGGCACACCAGCTTCAGGTCGCCGACGCTGGATTCGGCATCTCGTGGGCCAGTCACCGACCCATCGCTCCAGACGTAGATATCTCGCCAGTTGTCGGGCGCTTCGACATCGAGGAGCGCCATAACCTGCGTGATAATGGCGTCGATTGGGAAATCGGAGCTTTCCACTGGCGTCCTCCGTGGCGTGGGCGTACTTCGATAGTGCACACGCCGCGGTGCGTCTCCAAGTCTCGCACAGCCACTTCGGCAGAACTGCGAGCGGACTGCAAGATAGCGGCGTCGCGGGCGGCACGGAGCGATGGTTGACCGGCGTGTGTAGGATTGGCCCGGGATGAGGAGGCTCTCATGGGCGAACGCGTGAAAGACAAAGTGGCGATCGTATTCGGCGGCGGGCAAACGCCGGGCGAGACGATCGGCAACGGGCGCGCGACGGCTATCGTGCTGGCGCGCGAGGGCGCACGGGTGATGGTCGTGGACAGCCGGGTCGAATCGGCGGAGGAGACGGTGGCGATGATCGCAGCCGAGGGTGGCGAGGCGCAGGCGGTGGCGGCGGACGTCACCCGCGAGGACAACGTGCGGGCAGCGATCGAGGCTTGCCGATCGCGGTTCGGGCGGATCGACATCCTGCACAACAACGTGGGGGCGAGTCTCGCACTCGGGGACGCTCCTGCCACGGAACTCGAGGCCGATGCGTTCGATCGGATCGTCGCGGTCAACCTGCGCGGGATGTGGTTCGCGTGCAAGCATGCGCTGCCCGTGATGCGCGAACAAGGGGGAGGCTCGATCGTGAACATCTCATCGATGGCTGTGCGGCATTCCTATCCTTATGTCGGATACAAGACGACGAAGGCGGCGGTTATCGCGCTGACCGAGAACGTCGCAGCCGCCAACGCGCGCTACAAGATCCGCGCCAATACGATCCTGCCCGGGCTAATGAACACGCCGATGGCGATCGAGGCTCGCGTGGCGACGGGCGTGCCGCGAGAGCAGGTGATCGCCGAGCGAGATGCCCGCGTGCCACTGGGCCGCAAGATGGGCACGGCGTGGGACATCGCATTCGCGGCGCTTTTCCTGCACTCGGATGAGGCGTCGTTCATCACGGGAGTGTCGTTGCCGGTCGATGGCGGGACGGCAGTCGGGTGACAGGCATGCGTGATGACGGATAAGTAATGAGCAGGCTACGCAGCCGCACGAACCTGTCGCAGCGACACGACGACGAGTTTGGTTTGGAGGATAGCGATGCGCGCGATGACGCCGGATGACCTTTATGCGATTACGTGGGTGGGCGAATGTGCGATCTCGCCGGATGGCGCGCATGTGGCGTTCGTGGCAACGAAGATGGACCGCGAGACCGACAGCTACCAGTCGGCGATCTGGATGGTGGGCACAGATGGAGGCGAGCCGTGGCAATTCACGGCAGGCGCGAAGCGTGATAGCGCGCCGCGCTGGTCGCCGGATGGGAAGTGGCTGGCGTTCACGAGCGAGCGCGGGGAGGAGAAGCCACAGATCGCGGTCATGCCGGCCGACGGCGGCGAGTCGCGGTTGACTACCAAGTTCCCAATGGGCGCCGGCGAGCCAATATGGTCGCCAGATGGCGCGCGCATCGCCTTCAGCGCGAAGACGGGCACGCCGCCCGACCCCGACCCCAAGAAAGCCAAGCCGTACCGCCGCATCACGAGCTGGTCGCCAGACGGCCGCGAGATCGCGTTCGTCTCTGCGCGGCACGACGGGCGCGAGTTCGATTCGTCGTCGGATGTGTTCGTTGTGCGTGCCGAGGGCGGTGAGGTGCGCCTCGTGACGGGTGGCGGCCAGGGCGGGTGCAGCGCGCCATCGTGGTCGCCGGATGGGCGCACGATCGCGCACATCCATCATCCCCTCTGGCCGTCGAACGGGGTGCTGCGCCTTGCGGATGCCGCGGGCGGAAACCTCCGGGCGGTGGACCCGTCATTCGACCGCGAGACGGGCGCAGGCTCGGCGCCGGGCTCCGTCGCGCGGCCTGCATGGCTGCCGGATGGCGTGATCGTTTCGATTGCCCAGGACCGCGGGACGGCGGCTGTTATCGTCGCGAAGGAAGGCGAGGCCACGCGCTGGCTTGGCCGCGGTCCTCGGATGGCGTCGTGGTATTCGGTGTCGACGGGCGCTGGCAAAGCCGCGTTCGTGGCGTCGAGCGTGACCGCGCCGTCGGAGGTGTTCGTGACAGACCTTGCCGGCGCCGAGCCGCGGCGCCTCACGCAGATGAATGCGTCGTGGCTGGGAGCGGTGGCCCCGATCGGTGCCGAGCACTTCATCGTGCCGACCGGTGAGGGCGTGGAACTGGACTGCTGGATCATGAAGCCGGCCGGGTTGGAAGAGGGCCGCGAGTATCCCGTGGTGCTGAATGTCCACGGCGGGCCGTTCGGACAGTACGGGGAGACATTCTTCGATGAGTTCCAGGTATACAGTGGCGCTGGGTACGGCGTGGTGTTCTGCAACCCGCGCGGGAGTTCGGGGCAGGACACGGCGTTCGCTCGAGCACTCGTGGGCGACATGGGCGGGCCGGATTACCGTGATGTGATGGCTGCATTCGACGGCGCGCTGGAGCGCATGCCGTGGGCGGATCCAGGGCGGCTTGGGATTATGGGCGGCAGCTACGGCGGTTTTATGACGACCTGGGCGATCGGCCACACCGACCGCTTCAAGGCCGCCATCAGCGAACGCGCCGTGAACGACTGGTACAGCATGCAGGGCGCGAGCGACATCGGCGGGACGTTCAACCGTCAGTACCTGGGTGAGGCTGCAACCATCCAGGATGACCTGGATCTGCTCCTGCGTCAGTCGCCACTCACCTACGCGAAGGATATCGAGACACCGGTGCTCATCTTGCATTCGGAAAGCGACCTACGATGTCCGATATCGCAGGGCGAGCAATTGTTCGTCGTTTTACGCCAGCGCGGCAAGGATGTGGAGTTTGTGCGCTTCCCAGATGAGGATCATGAACTTTCGCGCGCGGGAAGGCCTTCGCACAGAGTTGACCGCTTTACGGTCATCCTCGACTACCTCGCGCGTAAACTGTAGGCGTGGCGGCCCTCAGGAGGCGACATGGCGATAGGCGACGAGACGTGGGTGCGGTTCCTCTGGGCGTTTCAGACGTGGGCCACCGAGCGTGTATTCGCTGCGGCTGCCAGCTTGCCAGACCTGCGCATCGCGGGGGTCATAGCTGGCGGCCAGGGCGATGGGTCACTGCATGAAACGCTGGCACACATCGAGGCCACGGAGCGGCACTGGCTCCGGCGCTGGGAAGGGGATGCGCTCTCGCAAATAAAGCACGGGGCGGACTACCGTGACCTTGCGGCGATCGTGGACGAGTGGCGTGTGACGAACGGCCGCCGTGTGACCTGGCTCGGGTCACTGCCGCCGGGAGGCCTGGAGGCGGAGGTACGGTTCGTACGCTCGGACGGCGCCGAGGACGCCCAGGTGGTATGGCAGACGATCCTGCACGTGGCGAACCACACGACACACCATCGCTCGGAGGCGTGCGTCGCGTTGACGGCTGCGGGCGCGCCTCCCCAGAGCGTGGATCTTGTCACGTTCATTCGCTCGGGCGGGCCAGGTGCGGACGGGGTTTGACGGGCATGACCGAAAGGATTCACAAAGGCGACACGCAGATGCCGGAGGTCTTCCAACTCCGGAACGGGCGCGACATCCTCATCAGGCGCATCCGCAAGGACGATGCACCGCGGCTGTCCGAGCACTTCTCACGGCTCTCGCCGTACACGAGGCGGCTGCGATTCTTCGCTCCCATGCGCACGCTCCAGGTATCGTTCGCCGAACGCCTCGCCGATGTCGACTTTGTGGAGCGCGCGGCGTTCGTCGCCGCGTATCCCGGTGAGGCCACGCTGCGCGGGGTCGGACGGTATGCACGCGAGACCGATGACGCAGTCGAGGTTGCCTTCGTCATCGACGATGACATGCACGGGCTCGGGCTGGGCACGGAGTTGCTCTATCACCTCGCGGCGCTCGCCCGCGAGAACGGCTACACAGCCCTCACAGCACAGGTACTCGAGGAGAATCACGAGATGTTGGCCGTGTTCCGCGGGTGTGGATTTCCGTACCAGGCCTGGGGCGACGGGACAGTGATACACGTGCGGCTGGACATCGCGGGTGAAGACGCAGAGGGTCAACCTTTCCCCTCGGACGACGTTCAATAGCAGGAATCGTCTTCCTTTGTGCATTCTGTCACAAATGCGTGCAACAATGAGTGCATGAACGGCACACTCTTGGCATCGGCGCCGGTGGCGGCGCCCGGACGGGTACGCGAACCCGCGGCACCCGCGTTCGATGGGGCTGGTCTGCTGAAGACGGGCGCTATCGAACTCGGAGATGGTCTGCGTGTGTGGTTCCGTCCGATCCGCCCGGATGACGCCGTCCGACTGCAGGAGTTTCACCAGCGGCTCTCGCCCGAGTCGCAGCGTATGCGGTTCTTCTCGCCGATGCGCGAACTCAGCGGCGGCCTGGCGAGGCGGCTGACCCGGCTCGACTTCCAGCGGCGTGTGGCAGTCGTCGTGTGTCTGCCCGGCGACGACGCCATCCGGGGAGTGGCTCGCTATGAGCTAGTCCGCGACGGCGGGCCCGCAGAGATTGCATTCGTGATGGAGGACGACCTCCAGGGCCGGGGCGTAGGGAAGATCATGTTGCACTTGCTTGCACGCTACGCTCGCTACATGGGAATCACGCATCTTGTCGCGGATGTGCTGCCCGAGAACCAGCACATGCTCGCGATGTTCGAACGCTGCGACTTTCCGCGGAGTGCCGTCTGGGCCGCGGAGTCGGTGACGGTCACGCTCGACATCAGCCGCGGGTCCTGCGATAAGCACATGCTCGCCGGCTGATTCGATCTTCAGCGGGCCGCCTGCGCGCCCGTATCCTGGTCCAACCGCTCGCAGATGTAACGGACAACCCTGCCGGTTCGGTCCATGCCAGCGCTGCAGTGCACGACCACCGGTTTCGGCAGTGCCTGGAAGGCTCGCCAGGCCTGCTCGTACTCTTCAGGCGTGTACGGGTGCGTGAGGCCATCGATAGCTGGCAGGTGGGCTACTTCGAAGCCGGCGGCGGCGTAGTACGCGAGGAGCCCTTCGGGAAGGGAGCGCCGGTACAGGTAGAATTGGTCGTCAGAGATAAGGCAGATGATGGAGCGGATGCCGAAGCGCAGTGCATCATTGGCCCAGGCGTCTACATCGGCTCGTGGGACGGAATGCTCGGGGCCGGGGCGGTAGCCGGGCCGCGGGCTGGTGGCGAGGACGCCTTCGATTACCCAGTTAGGCATGGATTAAGAGTACCTTCTGGCAAGGGCTAATGGCACGCGGCCCCGAAAACCGTTGCCCGCGCACCGTTAGTCGTGTCACCATACGTGCGGCGGCGGCCCATCCCGGAAGCGAGGAGCGCCTGTGAGCAACGATCCTGGACAGGAAGAAGAATTCGGGGCGGTCTGCCCATATCTCGGGCTGGCCGACGACGCTGACTCGCATGCGACGTATGCGACCGATGCCCATCGCTGTTACCGGCTCCCCAACCCCACACGCATCGCAACACACCACCAAGAGACTTACTGTCTCGGCCCGAACCACGTCACCTGCCCCGTCTATGTCGGCGAGGAGGTACCCGGTGTCGCACGCACGGCAGCCGCTGCTCCGCCGCCCGTGAGCCCACCGCTCGCGCGCGCCGGGGGTGGACCCCCACGAGGGACGGCGGGTGGGCGGCGGCCCCAATCGACCGGGCAGATGCCGCGGCCGCGCCGCGCGCCTGGCGGCACCCTCGGCCCGCGCCCTCGATCAGGTGGCGTGAGCATGCCCGTCGCCACAATCGGTCTCTTTGCGCTGGCTGTTGTCGTGGTCGCGATCGCGTTCGGCATCACGCAGCTCACCAGCGACGGCGGAAGCAACAAGAACAATCTGAACGGGCTGACCGATTCGACAGCCACGGCCACGCTGCCGCCTCAAACCAGTACCGCGCCGGCTGCCGGCTCTGCGACTGCGCCAGCCGGCAGCGTGACGCCCGCCGGATCGGCGACCGCGAGTACGACCGCCACGGGCGGCGCCGGCACCTACACGGTGGTGTCGGGCGATAACTGCTCGGCGATTGCGGCTGCAAACGGCGTCACGCTCGATCAGCTCTACGCGGCCAATGGCGGCCCGGACGGCAAGTGCGCGAACCTGAACATTGGCGACGTGCTGACCATCCCCTAGTGAACACATCGATTCGGAGGGAGCAGATGCAGGCCGGGACCATCCAGCAACTCTGGCGCTACCCCGTTAAATCGATGGGCGGCGAACAGATCGATTCGGCAAAGGTGACCGCGAATGGCATCACCGGTGACCGTACATGGGCGGTGCGGGATACGCGCGCCGGCGAAACGACGAGCGCCAAGAAGATCCCGGCGTTGCTCACGTGCACCGCACGGACGGTAGGACCGCCCAACGAGAATGGGGCCTTCGCCGTCGCGATTGCCGTCCCCGGCGGGGCGACCATTTCAACCGCCGACCTGGCCGAAGCGAACGACGCGCTGTCGGAGCTGTGCGAACGACCGGTCACCCTCGAGTGGCTGCGGCCCGCGGACGACGTGGACTTCTTCCGGCACGGGCCGCGCGACGCGGATGCCGCCCGGCCCACCATCCAGGAAATCATGGGCATGGAGCCGGGCGACCCGTTCCCGGACTTTAGCGGCCTGCCGCGCGCTCTTGCGGAGTTCGCCACACCGCCAGGCACGTTTTTCGACGCTTATGCGTTGCACATCGTGACCACGGCGTCGTTGTCGGAAGTGGCACGACTGACTGCGGCATCGCGGTACGAGGTGCGGCGTTTCCGGCCAAATATCGTGGTTGAGACGCCAGCGGGCCTTACCGGTTTCTGTGAATTCGAGTGGACCGGGAAGCGACTGGATGCGGGCGGGGTTGGCATCGGCGTTCATGCACCCTGCGTGCGCTGCTCCATGGTGATGGCGCCGCAACCGGGTCTTGAGCGGGACCGGCCGGCACTGCGTGCGCTGGTCGAACACACCGGCCAGAACTTCGGGATTTACTGTAACGTCGTGTCACCGGGCGAGATGCGTGTCGGCGATTCAGTAACGGTGGGCTAGGCAGAACCCAGGCTCCGAGGTTCGAACGTGGCTGGTCCCATCGCTGCCCCTCGCGCTACGCCTTCCGCGCCTTCCAGATGTGGTCGCCCGGGTATCTGCGCGCCCAATCGAGCGGCGCGTAGCCTTCATAGGTGGTGCCGGCATCTTCGGGTGGGCGCATTTCGATGAGGTCTTCGACCACGAGGCCGTTGGCGCGGAAGAGACGGATCCACTCGCCGTAGGGCAGCTGGTAGCTGGTGGCGCCGTCCTCCTCGGCGATCTTCCGGAGTGCGAAGTAATCACCGACCAGCCGGCTGGAGATCGCGTCGGTGGTCGGGTCGTAGCAGACCTCGCGGATGGGCGTCGAGGCTGCGAACGCGAGCAGGCCGCCGGGCCGGAGCAGGCGGGCAACCTCGGGCACCGTGCGGTAGGGGTCGCACCAGGACATGGCGCCGTGATCACAGAAGACGATATCGAACGAGGCGTCGGGCAGCGGGACGGACTCCGCGCTGGCGTGGACGAGCGGGAAATCGAGGCCGGCGGCCGCCATGAGTTCGCAGGCGTGCTCGAGCTGTCGCGCCGAGTTATCGAGCGCGGTCGCACGAGCTCCTGCCTTCGCGAGGGCAATCGAAAACTGGGCGGCGCCGCATCCAAGTTCGAGGATGTCCTTGCCGGCGACATCACCCAGCACGTTGAGTTCAGACTCGGGGATACGCCAGACGCCCCACGCGAGCGCGTGCTGCGTGAGGTCATCGGAGTGGCGGGCCTGGTACTCATCGCTGTTCCTGTCCCAGGCGAGCCGGTTCTTGAGGGCCTCGGGCGAGATCTCCATGGCGTGAGTGTACAGATGGCACGTGCCAAGGGCGCGCCGAGACGGTCCCGCGTTGCTTACAGCGCCCAAGCAGCGCCTGCGGGAGACTAAGAGTACATCCGACCTGTCGAGGTACCCAATGACCGAACTCCAGGCACGGCCAGCCGCAGCACTGCTCAGCACCGGCACGAGCCGCTCGTATGTGGGGAACGCCGATTTCCACCGCTGTTTCTGTGATCTTCTCGATAGCGCCGAGTCCGAAGTTATCGATTATGTCATCCCAGAGACACGGCCCGACGAGCACGACAAGCACATCCTGCGCGCCTATGGGAACGCCGGCCGGCGCGGCATCACACTCAGGACACTCATCGCGCCGGAACATTTGCACCTCGTCCAATCGACGTGGGACCCCGAATTCGACATGCGGGATTTTCTCACCAGGTTCCCGCACGTCCGGCTCACCGCCAGCGTGCACGGACCGTTCACCGTTGTCGACAGAAAGAAGGTGCTCCTCAACCTGCCTGACCCGTGGGACGCTGCGGAATACACCACGTCCGTCGTCGTGGAGGACGAGGCACTGGCGGGCCACCTCGTCGCAAGCTTCGAACGCTTATGGGCTGAATCCGAAGGCACGCAGGAGGCGCTGCTCAGCGGCTGGTTCGGCCGCTAACGGCGTGTCGTACACTTGGCGGTATGACTGGCAATAAGCCGCCGTCGCGCGACATCCTGTCGGAGTTCTGGGCGCCGGTCTGCGCCGTGGGTAGCCATGACGGCCGCGGCCCGAACGCCCAGATCTGCGTGTCGGTGTTGGGCGCGAGTGTTGTACCCGAGAGGCCGAGACTGCTGGTGTCTCTCTGGAAGAGCAACTACACGCACGAGCTCGTCACGGGCAGCGGGACGTTGTCCATTACGGTGCTCTCGGAGGCGCAGGCCGGGCTGGTCGAAGTGCTGGGCATGCGTTCGGGGCGCAGATATGACAAGCTCGCCGGCATCGAGTTCGAGCTTGATGACGAGGGCGACCCCACTTTCCCCGGCGCGGCCGGGCGTATGGCCGGGGCAGTGATCGATTCGATGGACATGGGCGACGCCACCTCGTTCCTCGTGGCAGTCCGGGCGCGCGAACGGGACAGCGCCGTGGCCCCGCTTACCCGCTGGCGTATGAATGAACTCCTGGGTCCTGGGTTCGTCGAGCAATGGGCGCAGATAGCGGCCGCACGTGCGCCGCACTACCGCACGCAGATGTCCTGGCTCGAAGGCGGTTAGCGAGTCAATCCGAACGCGAGCGCTCCGAGGGCGATGGCCACGAGGACAACGATGAAGAAGAAGTTGTTGGCGACCTGAATCACGGAGCGAAACGGCCGTTCCTTCTTCTGCGGCTGCTCATCTTTCGGTGGGGCGGCTTTAACCATGAGGTCATGGTAGCGTCCCACGGCATGCGACGCGAACGAGCGCAAGCGGCGTCAGGCTGGCACGCCGACGTCCAGTGCGTGTTTGCGGACTTCGGCCATAACCGTCGCGCCGACGGCCTCATCGGGCTCGACGACAGGAAGACGCGGCGCGCCGATTTCGAAGCCAAGCTGGCGCAGCACGTAGCGGATGGTGCTCGGGCTCCCGTTGAGAAAGCATGCATCCGTGAGCGCGCAAAGGCGCCGGTGGATAGCGGCGGCCTCGGCGATCTGGCCCGATTGGATGTGCGCGAGCATCTGCTTCTGCTGCCCCGCGACGAGGTGGCCGGTGACGCTCACTGCGCCGTATCCGCCGAGACACCAGATGTGGAAATTATCATTGTCGTTGCCGCTCCAGATGCGGAACGTCGATGGCGCCTGTTCAATCAGCCTGGCGGTGTGCGTGAGGTCGCCGTTGGCTTCCTTGTCGCCGATGATGTTCGGAATCTCAGCGATCCGCAGCATCGTTTCGGTGGTGATGTTCACCCCTGCGCGTCCCGGGATGTTGTACACGATGACTGGCAGGCCGGTGCTTTCGGCAACAGCGCGGACATGCTGATAGATCCCTTCCTGGGGCGGCTTCAGGTAGTACGGGGCAACCACGAGCGTGGCATCGGCAGCCGCCTTTTCGGCCAGCTTCGAGAGATGGATCGAGTGGCGCGTGTCGTTCGTGCCTGCGCCAGCCACGACGGTAGATTCGCCGATCTCCTGCTTGATCTCGTCCCAGAGGTGGTATTTCTCGTCATCCGTGAGGAGCGGAGCTTCACCCGTGGTCCCCACCACGACGACACCATCGTTTCCGGCCCGCACAAGGTGAGCGGCCAGGCGACGCGCATGGGCGTAGTCGACTTCGCCGTCGGGTGTGTAGGGGGTAACCATTGCGGTAAGAAAGCGGCCGATTTCTGCCATGAGACGACTCCGGGGCTGGTTGGAGGCTTATTGTAACAGTAGACGGCTGCAGAGCCGCTCTTCGCAGCGGCGGAGGTCATGGTGCAAGTCTCGCGGAACGACGCGGCTTACCAGGTGACGGCACAACCTGCCACGGTCGGCAAGATCGCCGTCGTGCGCGTAAACGGCCTGGGGGACTTGATGTTCGCGTTCCCCGCGCTACAGGCGCTCCGCGAAACGTTTAAGGAAGCGGAGATCATCCTCCTTGCGAAAGCGTGGCACCGTGACTTTCTCGAAGGACGTAGCGGCCCGGTTGACCGCGTTGTCGTCGTGCCGCCGACGCCTGGAGTCGGCATTGCCCCTGACCTCCCGGGAGATCCCGAAGCGAGCGCTGCGTTCTTCCGGGCGATGCGCGCGGAGCAGTTCGATATTGCTATCCAGCTGCATGGAGGAGGCGCCCACTCGAACCCCTTCACAAAGGCGCTGGGAGCGCGAGTCACCGTTGGACTGCATGACGCCGATGCGGCTCCGCTCGATCGCGGGTTTCCATTCGTGTACTACCAGCCAGAGATCCTGCGTTGCCTGGAGGTCGTTGGACTGGTGGGCGCCAAGACTGCCGAGATTTCGCCGAAGATCACGGTGACCGAACACGACATTCGCGAGGCAGAGGCCGCCGTCCCCGGTGGAGACTCGCCGCTCGTGGCACTGCACGCCGGCGCCACCGACCCGCGGCGACGCTGGCCGCCAGAGCATTTCGCGGCGGTGTCACGTGCGATCGCTCGTGCAGGCTATACTCCCGTCCTGACGGGCATGGATGATGAGCGCGATCTCACGGCGAACATCGCCCGGATCGCCGGTGAACCTGTGGCGGACACTGCCGGCAGGCTTTCGACGGGAGGGCTGGCGGGCCTCCTGTCACGATGCCGCCTCCTGATTTCCAATGACTCTGGCCCCCTCCACCTCGCAGCAGCTGTCGGCATGCGGACAGTCGGCATCTACTGGGTCGGCAACCTCATCAACGGAGGGCCGGTTACCCGGGAAATGCACCGGCCTGTCCTCTCGTGGCGATTAGACTGCCCGGCATGCGGGCGAGGGATCGGCCTGCCGCGGTGCGAGCACAATGACAGTTTCGTCGCGGATGTGAGCGTCGACGAAGTCCTCGGGCAGAGTTTCGCGCTACTCGGCGAGGCGTAGTCCCGCGAGCGAGCATCGAGGGCCGGGAAACCGCGGTTGTTACACGGCTGTGACTACGCCGCGGCGTGTACGCGCGCGGACGCGACAGTCCCGGCGATACATTCCCTCCCAAGAGCGTGCTGGGCAGGAGGAACAGCTATGGACGTGGGTCAGGATCAATCGTTGCTCACGCTTATCGGGAAGTTCGCTGGGCAGCGTGTGGTCGTATTGGGTGAGGCAATGCTCGACACATACCTCGAAGGCCCAACAACACGCATCTGTCGCGAAGCCCCCGTACCGGTTGTCGATGTGGAGGCGCGGCGGGATGTGCCCGGTGGTGCTGCAAACAGCGCCGTCAACCTCGCCGCGCTCGGCGCGAACGTCGTGTTCCTTTCGGCGACCGGTGATGACGCGGAGGGCGCCATCCTTCGCAGCGTGCTCGAAACGCAGGGTGTGGCCAGCCACCAGGTGCTCAGGCTTGCGGGGCGCAGGACGCTGGCCAAACACCGCATTACCGCGGGCGGCCAAATGGTGGTGCGCTACGACCAGGGAAGTACCGGTGCACTCGACCGGCATGGCGAGCAGGCCATCATATCCATGCTCGAACGGGAGTGGGCCGCGGCTCACGCGGTTATCGTGTCGGACTATGACTACGGTCTGTTGACTGCCGCGGTAGTCACGGCACTGGCGCGCCTGCAATCACGTGATCCCCGGCCTCTCGTCATCGACGCCCGGCGGCCTGAGCGCTATCGCGCAGCGCGGCCAAGCGTTGTGAAGCCGAACTTCGCCGAGGTTACGCGGATGCTCGACAGCGAGCCCGGGCCCGAACCGAGGAGCAGCTTCGTCGAGCGCCATCGCCGCGACCTGCTCGATGCCACCGGCGCGCACGCCGTATGCGTGACGATGGACCGCGAGGGCGCATTGCTGGTGGACGACAGCGGCAGACTCATCAGGACTCGCGCGCCAGCGGCGCGTCATCCAGCGGTAGCCGGCGCTGGCGACACGTTCGCGAGCGTGCTTGCGGTTGCGCTAGCGGCCGGCGCAGAGCTGCAACCGGCAGCCGAACTGGCATCCGCTGCAGCGGCCGTGGTTGTGGCAAAGGATGGTACGGCGGTCTGTTCGAGCAGCGAACTCACCTCATACCTGTCATCCAACGGAAAAGCGGCTCCCTCCGCTCCGGCGCTGACGGCGATCGGAGAACGCGCACGGCGGGACGGCCGCCGCATCGTCTTCACCAACGGCTGCTTCGATATCCTCCACTCTGGACATGTGGGAGTGTGAAGCGGCTGAAGGGCCGGGAGCGCCCGATCAATTCCCTCAGCGACCCCGCCTGCGCGTGCTGGCCGCACTTGATTGCATCGACCACGTTGCGGCGTTCGAGGAAGATACTCCGGAGACGCTCATTCGCGCTTTGCAGCCTGACGTCTTCGTGAAAGGCGGCGACTACACGGAAGAGACGCTTCCGGAAGCTGCACTTGTCCGTTCGCTCGGCGGCGACATCAGGTTCGTGCCGTTCAGCGACGACCGTTCAACGACGGGCATCATTGAGCGGATTCGCGCATCCGCATCGGGCCGGAGGCGAAGCACTCGCGCGAAAAGCACGCCGCGAAAAGCGCCCGCGACCTGACGGCATCAGGTGCCGGAATCGCTGGCAGAGGCCTGGGAATGGCGCTCTTCATCCTCACGGAAGAGCACGGAGTACAGCGATGTCGCGTTCACCTCGCGGTCGGGGACAGTGGTGGCGAGGCCAGCGTGGTAGGTGCCAGTCGGGAGGATGCCACACCCTCCGTAGCGATTGAGCAACAGCAACTGCGGCGCGACCTCCTCGCCGGCGTGTTCCACCGGGAGCCGGTCCCAGAATCCGAACCCACCGACATCGAGCAACTTCTCGCGGTCATACAGCAGGTTCCCCCCACCCACGCCACGCGATAACGAACGATCCCGCCGTCAGGGAGCACGCGCTCCGCGATGTGGAGCGGGTTCGCCGCGCTGTTGACGACATGGCGTCCCCAGGGGATGGCGCCGGGGACCATGGGCTCCGGGGTGACATGGCCACGCCATGGTTCGATGCATTGCTGGTGCGGCCGCACATCATCGTGATAGCCGAGTCCCGCAGCCGGACAGCCAACGAACCCGCAGCGCTCCTCTTCGATGACGGCGACCATGCGGCCGATGACCTTCGGCTCCAGGAGCAAGTCATCGTCGAGGTACTGAACGAACGGCGCCGATGCCTGCTCGAGGAGGAATTGCCGCTGCTCGGCCAGGCCCCGCCGTGGGACATGCCGTAGCAACGTGACGCGGTGACCGTGATAGCGAAGCGCCGCTGCGACCGCGCCGACTTCGATGCTCTCGAGGTAACACTCCTGCTCCGGGGTCTGGTCCGAGATGGTCACGTCGAAATCGGTGAAGGTCTGCCCGAGCAACGAACTGAGCTGCATGCACAGACTCGTCTTACGGCGATAAGTAGGGATGAGGACGTCGACTTTGGCCATGCTCTGCGCTCCTCGATGCCGTTATATCCGAAGGACCGCCACTAACTACTCAGCAAGCTCTCGGACACCCTCACAGGCTTGTAACAAGAGGCCTCCGCTGTGGCGGATAGCAGATGCGACGGATCTGTAAGGGCGCGCGCCCGGACATTTGCCACGGTATGACGAGCACCCGCACAAGCTGCGATGACTGATGTGCTTGGAGGATGATGATGGCGGCGAATGACACCCGTTCGACAGACATGGGCCTGCCCGATAGGTCCGGCGAGAACGCCGCGGGACGCTCTCGCGACGAGGGCGAAGCACACGCGGGGAGCGCCATCATCGACGTGGAAGGTGAGCAGGTAGGCACGGTGGTGGCAGCTGAGGGCAAGTACATCGAAGTCGATGGATCTGACGGCGACCACTATTGGTTGAGTGTCTCGACCATCAAGCACGTGACGGATGGGACGGTCCAACTCAACTTCGGGAAGGCGGCCGTCGAGGGCCTGGCACTCACGGATAGTGAACAGCTTGAAGCCGGCCTTGAGGCGCCTGTCCCCGCCACCGATGCATCGCTGGACGCAATCGGGAGCGAGCAGGAGGAGGTTGCGAGGCGCAAGAACCTCGTAGAGGACTCATGATCGCAGTCAGTTCTGCCCGGGCTGCCGCATCCCGCACCCTCTCAGCTGAGACCAAGACGTGAACCGCACATCGCCTGCATCATCGGACATCAATGCCGCCGCTCCCCGTCTCCCGCGACAGGATAGAGGCCCCGATGACGAGCGGCACCGAAGGCGCATCGAGCAGATGGCTCAACGAGTGGCTCAGCGGGCGTCAGGCATCCTGCAGAGGCCGGTCGCCGTCATGCGGGACGGCACCGTAATAGCGCAGAGTCGCGGGAGTTCGGTGCGGCCAGCGAATGCGGCTGTTGTCAGCGTCCTGTGGGACGAAGAACCGGGCGTCGAAGTCGCCGTTTCGACATCTGCGGCGAGGCTCGATGCACAGCTAGTCCACGACGTGGTGAGCCTCGTTGTGGAGCGTGAATCGTTAGCCGAATCATTCGCCACGGATCACGACGTGAAAGACCGGCTGCTGCGTGATCTCCTGCTCCAGGGCTCCATCGATGAAGCCAGCGTCCATCGCCTCGCGCGCACGCTTGGGCTCAACCTTGAACGCCCTCGCTCGGTACTGCTTGTCGACGCGTCGGATTATGTTCTCGACTCAAGCGGCGGAGCATCCAGCCATCCGGCCAGTGACACTATCAGCGCGCGCCGCATCCACGACGTCATTGCGGCGATCGCACTCTTCTTCTCACTGCCCGACGAAACCATCTGCGTCCACATATCGGGCGGGACCGTGGGTGTCTTGAAGGCATGTACGACGCCGGACCTCCTCGAATGGTCGGATGATGGCCTCGCCGGCGGCCCGGCGTCCTGGGCGAACCTGGGGGCGCTCAAGCGCGCTGCAACCGGGTTATGCACGCAGATGGAGCGGCAGTTGCACTCGCCGATCGACGTTGCTGTGGGGCGCTACCACCCCGGGCTCGGAGGGCTGCACGCGTCGTACGAAGACTGCCGGCTCGCGCTCCAACTTGGGCGGGCACAGCGTCCTGGCAGCATGCATTCGCTCGACGAACTCGGTGTCGCCGCCCTGGTGGCAGCCGACGACGAGGGCATAAAACGCAGCCTGGCGGCGCGCCTCATCGGGCCGCTCAAACAGGAGGCGGAGATGTTGCCGACACTTCGTGCTTTTTTCGCCCTCAACTGTAGCAGTCTGCTTACAGCGAGGCGCCTGTGCATCCACCGAAACACTCTGAGCTATCGGCTTGATAAAGTGGCGGCACTGACGGGTCTCGACCCTCGCAACTTCAACGAGGCCGTCCAGCTACGGATATCGCTCGAACTCACGGAAAATTGAACCGTTTCCGCGCGTCTTGGCTACCGCTCGCAACGCGGACTTAACGTATTGGGCATCTGCACAGCGTGGCTCACGATGACAGTGTCGATTGGCTGTGCAAACGCATAGTGCGAATTCACCCGCCGCATTGGTACTTTCTAGACACGCCACTCTGTGGAGGGGGAAAGTGCATGCGTCCACTGAGAATATTCACCTGGCATATCCACGGCAACTACCTCTATTAGCTGTCCCAGTGCCACGAGGAGTTCTACATTCCTACGGCGCCCGGCGGTAAGAACGGGTATGGCGGCCGGGGCCGCAGTTTCGCCTTTGGTCCGAACGTTCACGAAGTCCCCGAAGACCAGGTCCCGGACATGAAGTTCGACTGCGTGCTCTACCAATCGCGCTCCAATTGGGAACGCGATCAGTTCACCACGCTTTCAGCCGCACAACGCGAATTACCGCGCATCTACCTGGAGCATGACCCGCCACGAGAGTCGCCCGTAGACCAGACGCACTGGATGGACGACCCGCGCGTCCTGCTCGTGCACGTGACCAACTTCAACGCCCTCATGTGGCACACCCAAGGTCCATCGGCGGTGATCGAGCATGGTGTCCTGACAGCCGCGGATGCGCGCTACACGGGGCACGTTGAGCGTGGGCTGGTCGTCGTGAACAACCTTTCTGAGCGGGGGCGCCGCGTGGGTGCAGACCTCGTGGCAACCATCAACACGGAGGTGCCGCTCGACATCACCGGTATGGGTTCGGCCGCGTGTGGCGGACGTGGTGAGGTGCCGCCGATGGAGATGCCGTATGTGATGGCGGACTACCGGTTCTTCCTCCACCCGATGCGCTGGACGAGCCTCGGGCTCGCCCTGTGCGAAGCGATGATGGTGGGAATGCCGATCCTCGGGGTGGCGGCCACAGAACTGCCCACGGTGATCCGCAACGGCGAAAGCGGATTTATTGAGACCGACCCGGCGAGACTCGCCGAACACGGCCGGCGATTGCTCGCCGACCAGGGCGAAGCACGAAGGCTGGGTGCGTGTGCGCGGGAGGTGGCTATGGAGAGGTTCGGGATAGAGCGGTTCGCGCGGGACTGGGAAGCGGTATTCGAGTCAGTGACGGGCCGCGCATCAGATACAGCCCAAATCGCGGCGGCAGCAGGTGGCGTATGAAGCACCTCAAGATTGCGATGATCAGCGAACATGCATCACCGCTCGCTGCCGCGGGCGGGCCGGATAGCGGTGGCCAGAACGTCTACGTGGCAGAACTCGCCCGTCAACTCGCGGCTGCCGGACACGAAGTGGACATCTTCACCCGGCGCGACGCGAAGCATCTCCCTGAGATTGAGTGCTGGCGGCCCGGCGTTCGAGTCATTCACGTGCCCGCGGGGCCAGCGCGCGCGATCCGCAAAGAGGCCCTTCTCCCCTACATGGAGGAGTTCGCGGACTTCATGCTCCCAATGGTGCGGAGGGCGCGCTACGACGTGTTGCACGCGAACTTCTGGATGTCCGGGATGGTGGCACGGCGCATGAAGACCGAGACCGGCGTGCCGTTCGTTATCACCTTCCATGCTCTGGGGCGTGTCAGGCGCATTCACCAGGGTGCAGCCGATGGATTCCCGGCGGCGCGGGCAGCAATCGAAGACGAGATCGTCGCCGCCGCGGACCGCATCATCGCGGAATGCCCGCAGGACGAGGCCGACCTGCGCGAGCTCTACTCGGCGGACAGTGATCGGATCACGGTGGTCCCCTGTGGTGTCGATACCGAAGAGTTGCGGCCAATATCTCGCGACATCGCACGGGAAGCGCTGAGCGTGGGTACGGGCGAGAAGGTCATCCTGAGTCTTGGCCGGTTAGTGCCTCGCAAGGGCGTCGACACGGTGATTGGCGCGATCCATCGTCTAAGGCAGGGCCACGACATCGACGCGACGTTGCTCGTCGCGGGGGGCGAGCCAGCGGGCATGACGGACGCGGAAGCGGAGCGGCTGTTCCGGCTGGCGTGCGAACTGGGCGTCGACGACCGGGTGCGCTTCTGCGGGCCGCAGCAGCGCGCGATGTTGAGCACCTACTACTCAGCCGCTGACGCGTTTGTCACCATGCCGTGGTATGAGCCGTTCGGAATCACCCCACTCGAGGCGATGGCGTGTGGCACGCCGGTTGTCGGCTCGGACGTAGGCGGCGTGAAGTTCAGCGTGCAGGAAGGCCTGACTGGCTACCTTGTACCGCGAAAGGACCCGGAGGCGCTGGCCGTGCGGCTCGCGTGCCTCCTTCGTAACCCGCAACTCGCGCAGCGCATGGGCCTCGCGGGCCGGGAACGGGCCGGCTCCCGTTTCACGTGGGCGGCCATCGCCGGCGAAGTTGCCAGTGTGTACGAAACGGTCGTCTCGGAGGGGAGTCGCGCACGACGGGCCGCAGCTGTGCAGACGTCGCTGGTGCGCGGTGCGTTCGACGATGCTATCGACACCATGCGGGCCACGCGCGATGAACTCGCCCCAGCGATCGTAGAGACGGCGCATGCGATAGCTGCCACGTTCGCGAGGGGCGGAAAGGTCCTGGTGTGCGGCAACGGTGGGAGCGCTGCCGATGCGCAGCACTTCGCCACCGAACTCGTGGGACGTTTCAAAATTGCCGGCCGGCGCGGCCTGCCCGTGATTGCATTGACAGCGGACAGTGCGGTGCTGACAGCATGGTCAAACGACGAAGGCTACGACAGCGTATTCGCCAGGCAAGTCCAGGCGCTCGGCTCGGCGGGGGACATGCTGCTCGGCATCAGTACGAGCGGACGATCCCTCAATGTCATCCAGGCGTTCGCCATGGCCGAGCAGATGGGGATCGAGAGGGTCGCGCTCACCGGGTGCGGAGGCGGCGAGTTGGCAGCCATGGCCTGCCGCATGCTGGCGGCGCCCTCGGCCGACACCCAACACATCCAGGAAGCGCACGGCGTGGTGATCCACGTGTTGTGCGAACTGGTCGAGAAGTACGTTTCTGGAGAGCACGACGGATATCGGAGCGACGCCCGGCAGCAGGCGGTGGTGGGATGATGCGAACGGGCAACGATAGGCTCGCACACGGCACGCCACTCGCCGGGAAGGTCGCCCTTGTAACAGGCGGCGCCGGCGGGCTGGGCAGCGCAACCTGCGAGATGCTCGCGCAGTGCGGCGCGTCAGTTGTTGCGGCGGACATCCGCGGAGATGCGGCATCCACGTTCGCTCACGTGCACACAGGCATAGCGGCGACGGCAGCGGATCTCACATCAGAGGAGAGCATGCAGTCGGCTTTCGGCTTCGTGATCGAGCGATTTGGAAGACTCGACATACTCATCAACAATGCCGGGATCGACGTGACCTGTCCGGTAGAGGACCTGGAGGTCGAGGACTGGGACCGCGTACTGGACGTCAACCTGCGGGCGCCGTTCGTGCTTTCGCGGCTGGCATTTGCCCACATGCGTGAATCTGGTGGCGGCCAGATTGTGAACATCGTTTCGACCGCCGCAAAACGCGCGTGGGCGAACGCCGCCGCCTACCACGCGAGCAAGTGGGGCCTGCTCGGGCTCAGCCATGCGCTCCATGCAGAGGGCCGCTCGAAGGGCATCAAAGTGTGCGCCATCGTAAGCGGCGGTATGCGCACGCCGTTCCTGCTCGACCGCTTCCCTGACATCGACGAGAGCACGCTCCAGGACCCGGCAGCCGTGGCGGAGGCAATCGTCTTCGTGCTGACACGCGCCGAAGCTGTGGTCGTGCCAGAAATGATGGTCCTTCCGATGAAGGAGACGTCATGGCCGTAGCCCGCCGTGTGGTCATCCTCGACAAAGACGGCACGCTCGTGGAAGACGTGCCGTACAACACCGACCCCGAACGGGTGCGGCTGGCGGCGCGTGCTGGCGAGGCCCTCCGGCTTCTGCAGGACGCTGGCTACAAACTGCTCGTGGCTTCGAATCAATCAGGCATCGCGCGTGGCTACTTCGACGAAAACGAGCTGGCGGCGGCGTGGACGCATCTCGAGGCGCTCATCGCGGATGAAGGTGTGCGCATGAGCGGGTTCTTCTGGTGTCCGCACCATCCCGACGGCATTATCCCGAAATTCAGTGTTGCCTGCGGCTGCCGTAAGCCGGCTCCCGGTTTGCTCATCCGCGCGGCGGAAACCGTTGGCGTTCTACCCGCGAGATGCTGGATGGCCGGCGACATCCTCGACGACATAGAGGCGGGGCGGCGGGCAGGCATGCGTACGGCACTCATCGACAACGGCAACGAGACCGAGTGGTTGGCCAGCCATCTTCGTACTCCGGACCAAATTGCGCCGGACATCTACGCAGCGGCGGCGGCCATCATTCAATCTGACGGCGTGGGGGCGTGCCGCCGCTCCCTTGCGGGGATCGAGGCGGAGCAATGGTAGGCGCGCCGGCCTGGGGCGAGGCGCGAAATGTCCTCTGTATCCGCCTCGACAGCATGGGCGATGTGCTCATGACCGGGCCCGCGATCCGCGCCCTCAAAGACGCAACGCCATCGCGGCACATCACGCTTATGACCTCGTTGGCAGGGGCCGATGCCGCACGCAGGATGCCTGGCATCGATGACGTGCTTACCTACGGGGCGCCCTGGATGAAGGCCGAGCCTACCCGCGCTGCGAGCCGCCAGGCGATCGTGCACG
>JAFKFP010000078.1 GCA_017308185.1 bacterium
CCCGACTGCGGCTGTCCGGTCACCCCCGCCTGGGCCGTATCCGTCACGCACCTCTACCGACGATGCCGAGTATTCAGCCTTCGTGAACGCCTGGTTTATCCAGTACTGCACGCCTGCAGGATCCCATCCGAGGACGGCGGCGCCCGCGTCTGTTGTGAAGGGCAGCATTGTATCTTTGCCGTTCACAGGGTCGGCGACCGAGTAAAACTTGATCGGCGTGCCGTTCGTGGACTGAAGCAGGCTCGCGAAGCCCGGCATCTTTCCGAATGGCACGTTCGTGTGGATGAGCTTGCCGTAGGTGTCCCACAGCGGCGGCCACGCAGTCGGGTTCAGCAGGCCAGCGGAGAAGATCTTGCCCAGCGCAGCCTGGACCACCAGTTGCTGCCGCTTGATGCGGAAGAAATCCCCACCCTCACCATCACGGCTGCGCCCCAGCGCCACCGCGTGGTAACCATCGAGGTGGTTGAGGCCGGCAGGCAGGTGAATCATCTGCCCGTGGACGTCGTCGTTGCTGTAGAACCAGTCGGGTACGGCCAGGTCGGCCGGTATATCGACGTCGACACCGCCGATCGCATCGACCAGCTCTTCAACGGCCTGGAAATTGAAGAGCACGTAGTAATCCGTGTCGACCCCGAAGTCCAGTTTCATGTCCTTCGCCAGTTGCGCCGCTCCGGCATCAACTGAATCCCCGCCCGGCGCCGCGCCAACTTCGAATGAGGTGTTGATGCGTTCCTGGTAGACGCCTCCGTCCGGCGGATGGATATCGACCCACATGTCGCGCGGGAACGAAATCATGCTGACCGTCTTCGCTAGAGGGTCGATCGTGGCGATCATCAGGGTGTCCGTGCGCACCCCGTCCCATGGGTCGCCAGGGCGCGCATCGATGCCCATCACCAGCAGGTTGATCCGGCGGTTGAAGGAGCTCTCGGCATTCTCAGTGATCCCAATGGTTTCGAGTTGCGAAAAGCCCGGGATGTTGAGAATGGTCCTTCCAGGAAACAGCGCCGGAGATACGCGGCCGAGGAGAAAGACGCCGGTGTACAGGCATGCGATTCCGAAAACAATAAGGGCGGCCACGAACAGCAGCCGCTGCCTTCCCGTCGCCAATCCTGCCGCCGCACGGCGTGCTGCCGCTCGTTGCGGCCGGAGCCTGTAACCCGCATCATCGGCACGGCTCGCCACGGATACCAACCTATCCGCACGTCACGCCGTCGTCAATCTTAACATTCACCAATCGGGAGACAGGCATTGAGCGTCTCGCATTGGTGCTAGCCCATGCCGAGCTCGTGCAGCCGGTCATCGTCGATCCCGAAGTAGTGCCCGAGTTCGTGGAGCACCGTCTTGCGGATCTCTTCGCGCATTTCGTCGTCGCTGCTGCACACCGCTTCTATGGACTCCTGGTAGATGCTGATCTTGTCTGGCAACACGAGGTTGTACCCCTCGCCTCGCGACGTGAGTGGCACGCCATGGTACAGGCCCAGCAACACGCTTCGTGGCCCGATGCCCGCGACCTTCCGGTCCATTGCTGTTGGCCGCCGTTCGATGACGATCTCTACATTGTCTACACGCTCCAGCAGCGCCGGCGGCAATTCTGCCACCGCCTCACGGACGAGCCTGCGGAATTCTGCCCGTTCCAGCGGATTTAGCGCGGCGCTGCCGGCGCCCCCCAGAGAGTCTTGAACCCATCGCCCCTGATAGCGGCGCGCTTTTGCTGCTCTTCAAGCCCCACGAGCTCCGCGAACGTTGTCTCCGCCTCGCGCACCGAGCCGACATAGCCGCTCTCACTCACGCGCTTGAGCACCTCGTCCCACACCCCCGTCGCTGCAAGAGAAGGCACGAACCGTGGCCACCAGATCGCAACAATCTTGTCTGGAGCTGAAAGCCGCGGCCGCAGCTGCTTGAGGTTCGCATATCGCTCCTGCACCGAACGCACTGGCTTCACCACCCGCACCATCGGCCCATCGAGCTCCGTCACCCGGAAATCCAGCAGCAGCCGCTGCCCCAGAGTGACGAACCGCATCGTGATCACGTCCGCCGTACGAATCGTCGACGTGATCTCCGCCACGTCAACGCTAAAGTCATTGTCCACGGGTGAAAGTGTACGCTTCTGTAAGGTCCGCGCCAAACCCGCAATTGCTAATAGGGTCTCATTCCATTACTGTCACCTATCGTAACTGGTGGTCAGAGACGTCCGGGGGCAGCTGAATGTACGATGCGGCGCATGCGCTGGAACTCCTCTATGCCGCGACGGGGGTCGTAGGCGCTCGGTTTCACGAGGGTCAGGAAGAGTCTATCCGGAGCCTCGTCGATCGACGCGGACGGCTGCTCGTAGTTCAACGGACGGGCTGGGGAAAGAGCGCAGTTTACTTTCTGGCCGCCCGGCTGCTGCGGGAGCAGGGCTTTGGTCCGGCTCTGCTTATCTCGCCGTTGCTGTCACTCATGCGTAACCAGATAGTTGCTGCTAGCAGGATGGGACTAAGGGTCGAGACGATCCATTCCGAAAATAAGGAGGAATGGGATGACGTTGAGCGGGCTCTGGCGAACGACACGGTGGATATGCTCATCGTCTCTCCCGAGCGCCTTAACAACGAGCGTTTTCAGGATCGAGTGTTGGGGACGGTTGCCGAACGCACTTCCCTCATTGTCATTGATGAGGCGCACTGTATCTCCGATTGGGGCCATGATTTCCGCCCAGACTACCGGCGAGTAGGGCGACTAATTGAACAGCTCCCAGCCAATGCTCGGCTGTTGGCCACTACTGCGACTGCAAACGACCGCGTTTTGCGCGACCTGGTCGTGGTGCTCGGTTCGGGTGTCGAAATCGTCCGTGGTAGTTTGGATCGCCCATCACTGCAGCTCCAGACAATAAGAATGCCAGACCAAGCAAGCCGTATGGCATGGATAGCGGAGCGCTTGGGCGAGCTACAGGGCAGTGGCATCATTTATGCACTCACCGTGAGCGATGCCGATCGCCTGTCTGCGTGGCTTCGAAGCCGAGGGTTCGCCGTTGAGGCGTATACCTCGCTGAGCGAGAACCGACCGGCTTTGGAGACTGGGCTCATCGAGAATCGACTCAAGGCGCTTGTTGCGACAACCGCGCTTGGCATGGGCTTCGATAAACCAGATGTGGCGTTCGTCATCCATTTCCAATCTCCTCCGTCAGTAATTGCGTACTATCAGCAGGTGGGCCGGGCTGGCCGTGCGCTGTCCCGAGCATACGGTGTCTTGCTTGCCGGGGCAGAGGATGAAGCGATCGCACGTTACTTCATCGAGACGGCGTTCCCGACACGTGCCGAGGCGGCTCGGGTGCTCGAAGCACTGGACAACGCGGAGGACGGCCTCAGCAAGAGTGAGCTACAGCAATCGTTGAATCTACGTTGGACGCGTGTCGAGAAGACGCTCCAGCTATTATCGCTGGAGTCGCCTGCACCGCTCGTCAAGGATGGACCGCGATGGTATAGAACCGCCGCGCGCCTGGAGGAGTCGTTTTGGGAACGGGTTGACCGCATTACCCAGCTCCGACGAGATGAGCAGGGCCAGATGAGTGAGTACGTTGGACTTAAGACCGGACACATGAACTTTCTCGTAGCAGCGCTCGACGGTGAGGTTGGCGGCAGTCATGTTCACATCCCTTCGTTACCCGACACAGTGGATCCAAGGCTCGTTAGCGAAGCACGACGCTTCCTGAAGTCATCTGGTCTGGCGATTGTCCCTCGAAAGCAATGGCCCGCGGGTTTGGGAGGCAGGATTTTGCCCGAGCATCGCCCGGAGACTGGGACAGCGCTCAGCCATTGGCAGGACTCGGGATGGGGCCGTTCGGTGGCCGAGGGAAAGCGAGCTCTCCACTTCAATGACGAGCTAGCGGAGGCGTGCGCATCCGTAGTTCGCGAGTGGGGGTTGGATGCTGCACACGCTTGGGTAACCTGCATCCCGTCGCGGTTGCGTGCTCTACTTGTCCCAGACTTGGCGCAGCGGATAGCCGACCTTGTCGGTCTGCCCTTCGCTCAAGTTTTCGATCGACGACCGGGCTATAAACCGCAGAAGTCGATGGGCAACAGCTACTATCAAGCGCGCAACGTGCGCGACTCACTCACTCTTGTCACGAATGTTCCGCCAGGGCCCGTTGTTCTCATCGATGACATCGTCGACTCAGGCTGGACGATGGCTGTTGCTGCTTGGCTGCTACGCTCGAACGGCAGTGGTAAAGTATATCCGTTGGCTCTGGCATCTGCTGCACCGGGTTCGCCATGAACGCAGTCTCACCTTCGACTCAGGCAATGCTGCTCCTCACCGCGAGGCTTGGAGCCAACGGACGTGTTGGCACTCCGAGTCCCCTCGCGCCAAAGGCATATTACAACCTTGAGAAGGCGATTCATGAGCGTGGAATGGCGATTGAAAACCTCCTTACCGCGGGGGGCGAGCAGCTCGTACGCGAGTGCGTGGCCCCGGAGGAGTTCGACTCGGTGATTCACCTGCTTGATCGCGGCCTCTCACTTAGCGAGGCAATTGAACGGTGGGGTACACGAGGGATCTGGGTGGTCGGACGCGATGACCCGGACTACCCCGCGCGGCTTCGGACGAGACTGCGTAGTCATGCGCCACTTCTCCTCTATGGATCGGGTTGCATAGGTGCCTTGGGCTGCGGTGGACTCGCAATCGTCGGCTCGCGTAACGCGACGAGCGATGTCGCGCAATGTGCCGAATTCGTTGGTCACCTTGCCGGGAGGGCGCGAATCCCAATCCTCTCCGGCGGTGCTCGCGGAGTTGACCAGCTCGCCATGCGGTCCGGCTTGGCGACCGGAGGTACCGCCATCGGCGTGTTGGCAGACAGTCTGGAGAAGGCATGCCTCCAGAGCGATAACCGTCGATTCCTTGAGACTGAAGCCCTTGTGCTCACCTCGCAATTTGCGCCCGAAGCCGGCTTCAATGTTGGAAGTGCGATGGCTCGCAACAAAGTGATATACGCGCTTGCCGACGCGGCGCTCATCGTGCGTTCGGATTTTGAAACCGGTGGAACGTGGGCTGGTGCCATTGAACAGCTGCGCCGATACAAATCGGTGCCGGTGTTCGTAGCCCAAAGGCCTGCCGATCAGCGGGCGGTTGAGGCGCTCATAAGCTATGGGGCGCAGCCGTGGCCACCGGTGAGTACCGTTGAGGAGCTCTCAGCCCTAATCGCGGCCCCAAGGCACGAAGAGTCGTCATCGAAACGAGGCGGATTGACTGATGAAGCCAACCTTTCGGCTGCCGTCCTGCTGGAGACAGTCAGCAGCTTAATCACGCCGATGCCAAAGCCGCGCAAACCGGCCGAGATAGCCAGCGAGCTAGGCGTAATGGAGGCACAGGCGCGGAAATGGCTCGAACAACTTACTGAACGTGGAACTCTCGCGCGCATCGAGCGGCCAGTGCGCTATTTCACGCAGGAGCGCCAGCCCGCGCTGCTGTAGCTCTGCGAGAGAGTCCCAGTACATGCGCCCCGGTTGACGCCCTCTCGCCACCCCCCTAGATTGCGCCTGACGAACTGACGGCACGCCAGGGGATCCACGCCGAAAGGACATCCGCATATGGCTGCGCTCGATGGCATGCGCGTCCTCGATATGACGCAGTACGAAGCCGGCACCTCCTGCACCCAGTTGCTTGCGTGGCTCGGAGCGGACGTGGTCAAGGTCGAATCGCCCCGCGGCGACCCTGGCCGCGGCGTCACCCGCGACCCCACCGTCGTCTCGCAGTACTTCCTCAACTACAACAGCAACAAGCGCAGCATCGTGCTCGACCTCAAGTCCGACAAGGGCCGCGAACTCTTCCTCTCCCTCGTCCCCCACTACGATGTCTTCGTCGAAAACTATGGGCCGGGCACCATCGAAGCCCTCAACCTCGGCTACGAAACTCTCAGCGCCATCAACCCCGGCCTCATCTACGGGCGCATTAAAGGGTTTGGGCTCAGCGGCCCCTACAGCGACTACAACTGCTACGACTGGGTCGCCCAGGCAGCGGCGGGCGCGTTTTCGGTCACCGGCCCCGCCGATGGCCCTCCCATGATGCCGGGCCCGACCGTTGGCGATTCTGGCACGGGCCTGCAGATGGCGCTTGCCATCACCGCGGCATATGTCCAGAAGCAGCGGACCGGCGAAGGCCAGTTGATCGAGATCTCGATGCAGGAGGCCGTCACGCTCTTCATGCGCACGCAGGGACTTGGCGGATGGGGCGTCACGCCCGGGCCCCGTACCGGCGGTACCCGCGGATCGGCCACCACAGGCGTCTACCCATGTGCACCGGGCGGCCCGAACGACTATATCTTCATCATGTGCGTCACGACGGGCCAGTGGGATTCACTATGCGTGGGCATGGACCGTCCCGACCTCGCCGCCGATGCACGCTTTGCTGACGGCACATCGCGTATGCAATACAGCGCTGACCTCGCTCTTGAGATCGAAGCGTGGACGAAGTCACACACAAAATACGAAGCCATGCAGCTTCTCGGGACCGCTGGCGCCCCGTGTAGCGCCGTCCTCGACACCACGGAACTCTTTACAGACCCTCACCTGGCCGCACGAGATTTCATCCAGCGCCTGGACCACCAAACCGCTGGAGAAGTGCGCGTGATGCGCAACCCTATCCGTATGTCGCGGTCCGAGGTGCCGATGCGTGCCGCGCCAGTGCTTGGCGGGAGCACCTTCGATGTGCTCGCCGCCGACATCGGCCTTTCCGCGGAAGAACTCGCATCCCTCCGCGAGGACCATGTCATCATGTGAGGCTAGGTGGTTGGCCGTGGTGCTGGCTGCGGCCCGAAGGGGCCGGCCGCCGGGGGTACGAGCACCCCGATCGCCCACTCGTATCCATCCGGGTCCCGGATAAGCACTTCCCGCCACCCGTGCCCTTTGTTCTCCGCCTGGGCCACCACCAGTGCGCCCTGCTCGCGCGCCCGTCTTTCCGTCTCGTCCGGGTCCAAGACGCCGAGTACCCGGAGCTGCGCGCCGACGCCTCGCGGCACGCCCGCTATCAGCTGGTCGTGCCACGGGTGGGTGTCGTGCGTGTGATCGGCGTGGAGCATGATCTCCAACGTTGCTGCACGTACGGCAGCGAAGTCGATGTCCTGGTAGTGCACCTCCGCCCCAAACACGTCGCGGTAGAAAGCGGCGCTTAGCGCTGTATCCCGGACGAGCAGGTTGAGCGAGACCGCCGGGAGCAGCGCCCCATACCTGAATCCCGGTATCCACGGCACAGTGCCTTCTGGTCGTTTCTTCGTACCCAAAGCCGCTTCCTTCCTTATCGACAGGGTGTCATCGACATGGTGTCGCGTTCAGCGCCGGCGTGCCCGGCTACCCGAACGCTTCGCCGTCCCACCGCTCTTTCGTCACGAATTGGCTCACGGCCTTACGCCGTAGCTTCGTAATACGGCGCATGGGATAGCCCATCGGCATCACTGCGCAGACCGCGGCATGTTCCGGCATCCCGAGCAATGCACGCAATTCTGGCTCTTCCGCTATAGGCATCGTTGTCAGCGTACCGCCCATGCCTTCGTTGCGCGCAGCCAGGAGGATGTTCCATGCCAGCGGATACACCGAAGCGCCGCTCACGATACCCACACGCGGCAGCAGATAATCCAGCGAGGCGACGACCTTCAGGTCGACACAGACGACGAGCACCACGGGCGCCCGCCGCACTGGTTCGCTCAGTGTGGGCGGCACTGGAGTAGCCGCGATCTCGGCCTCCGTCAGCTTCGTGGGCGTAATCGCGTTCCACGGACTTTCGCCCGCGGCAATCTGCGCCGCATAGCGCCGCGCTGGCGCGTGCGTGAGTTCCGCGATTGCGTCTTTGGTCGCCTGGTCGCGGACGATGATCACATGCCATCCCTGGCGGTTCCCGCCGCTTGGTGCGAAACGGGCGTTTTCAAGAATCCGGCGCAACACTTCGTCGGTCACGGGCTGGTCTGTGAACTCGCGCGCCGAGAACGCGCTGCGCATCACCTCATACAGTTCCATCGCGGTGCTCCCTCCGTTGTCCTCGTGTGCCGGTCATTCTGTCCGCTCCGGGCGCTCGGCGCGAGAGCCCAGGGTGGTCTGGTATCATCCGTCACACTCGCAAGCGAAGGAGATGCCGGATGGACGCACCACTGCGAGTCGGCCTCGTCGGAGCCGGGCCATGTGCGCACATCGCACATGCCCCGGCCATTGCTGCGCACCCGCAAACGCTCTTCGCGGGAATCTGGGCCCGCCGTCTCGAAGCGGCGTCCGAGCTGGCCGCGAAGCACGATGCGCCAGCGTTCGCGCACCTCGAGGCCCTGTTCGAAGCGTCGGATGCCGTCGTCTTCTCGGTCCCGCCGGATGTACAGGAGACACTCGCCATTCGCGCCGCGGGAGCCTGCAAAGCGTTGCTGCTCGAAAAGCCCATCGCGGCGAGCCTCGTGGGCGCCGAACGCCTCTCGGACGCTGCCGCCGACGTCCCAACCCTTGTCGCCCTTCGCTGGCGCTACTCGGATGCGATCCGCGCGTTCATCGCCACCGCGCAAACGCAACAACCCTTCGCTGGCCGTGGCATCTTCGTCTCGGCGTCGTTCCTGCCCGGCAACCCGTTCGCCACACCGTGGCGGCTCGACCGCGGAGCGCTGCTCGATCTCGGGCCACACGTCGTCGACCTGCTCGATGCCGCACTTGGCCGCGTGACTGGCGTCCGTGCGCATGGTCATCTTCGCAGCTGGATTGGGTTGCTGCTCGAACACGAATCCGGCGCACACAGCGAAGTGTCGCTCTGCGCCAACGTCCCCGGTGAGCCATCTCAGGCGGGCGTTGAACTCTTCGGACCGGCCGGCGCGCTCAGGATCGACTGCACTACCGCCACGCGCCCGCGCGATTTTGTCACCATGTACGACGAATTCATTAGCGCAGCCCGCGGATCTGCCCCAGCGACGTGTGACGTACGCCGCGGGCTCGAGCTTCAGCGCGTCCTCCACGAGGCCGAACAACAGCTGCTTGCCTGACCGGCCAGCGCGGCCGCGCGGTACTATGACGCATGCACCTGGAGCCGTGGCACATGGAACTCATCGAGCGTTCTCGTGTGGCACGCCTCGCCACCGTGAGCCCCGCGGGCGCCCCGGCGCTCGTGCCCGTCTGTTTTGCACTGTTCGAAGGCCGCTTCGCTATCCCGATCGACGATAAACCGAAGTCGGGACGCCCGCTTGCACGGCTTCGCAACCTCGCAGCCGAACCCCGGTGTGCGCTCCTCTTCGACCACTACGATGACGACTGGTCACAACTCGCCTGGCTTCGGGTCGACGGCTCGGCCAGGGTCATCGATGGGGGCATGGCGCCGGAGATGCTCGCAGCACTTCGAAGCCGTTACTCCCAGTACCGAGAGATGGATCTCGAACACCGCAGCGTGATCGTGATGACGCCCGCACGCTGCGTCTCGTGGCGCTGGCAGATGGACTAGCGGCTTGTGGCTCCGGCAACCACGGCTCGTCAGCCTTACAGGAGGATCATGTTATCGCGGTGCACAGCCTCATCGCCGTAGGCGTAACCGAGGGCGCCAGCGATCTGGTCGCTGTGCAGCCCGCTAATCCGGACGAGCTCGTCGCTGCTGTAGTTGGCTGTGCCGGCTGCAACACGCCGGCCATCGGGGTCGCGAATCTCGATGGAGTCGCCGCGCTCGAAGACCCCTTCGACACGCGCGATGCCCGCAGGCAGCAGGCTGCGCCCGTGCGCCCGCAGGGCGGCAGCCGCACCGCTATCCACGACGATGAACCCGCCGCGCGCTACGTTGCCAAGGATCCAGCGCTTGCGGCTTTCGAGCCTGTCGCTGGCGGCCGCGAGCAGCGTACCTTCCGGTTTGCCATCGCTGATGCTTAGCAGGATGTCGTCTTCGCGGCCGTTGGCGATCACCACATCGACGCCGCTCTGCGTCGCTACACGCGCCGCCCGCAGCTTCGTCACCATGCCGCCGGTCCCGGGCCCATGCCCTCCGCCCGCCATCGCATCGAAGGACTCGTCGATGTGCTCGATGCGGCGAATCAGTTGCGCGGTGGGATCAGTCCGCGGATCGCGTTCGTAAAGCCCCGCCACGTCCGTGAGAATCACGAGCAGGTCAGCATCGATGAGGTTCGCGACGAGTGCCGAGAGGCTGTCGTTTTCGCCAATGCGCGAAGCGAGTGACTCATCCAATGCCACGGCATCGTTCTCGTTCACGATCGGGACAGTGTCAGCTTCGAGAAGATCGCGCAGCGTATTGCGGGCGTTGAGGTATCCCAGGCGGTCGGCGAGGTCGCGCCGCGTAAGCAGCACCTGCGCAACAACGGTGTCGTGCCAGTCGAAGAGTTCGTCCCAGCTCTGCATGAGGTGGCTCTGCCCGACGCTCGCCACTGCCTGGCGGCTCGGCGCGTGGCCCTGCCCATGCAGGCGCCTCCCCAGCCGGTGTCTGCCAGCGGCCTGGGCGCCGCTGGAAACCACCACCACCTCGCAGCCACGGGCGCGGAGCCGCACCACCTGCCCCACCAGGCGTGACATTGATTCGAGGTCGAGCCGGTCGGAGCCTGCCGTCAGGAGGCTCGTCCCAAACTTCGCCACAATTCTGTGGTACTGCATCCTCACGATGGTAGCCGACGGCGCAGCTACCCGCGCCCGAAGGCACGGGCTGCTGCTCTGGCGCGTCAGCGCCTCATTTGGCGCCAGTGTCGAAGTACAGGTCGTTGCGCAGGAACGGATTGGGATCTGCACGCACCCATTTGATAGACGCATCCGAGTCGATCTCGAAGACGACCCAGCCCTGCGTCTTGCCGCCCGGCGTAAGGTTATAGAAGGGTTCCAGGCCCTGCCCCACGCCGCTTACGAAATCCTCGTCATGTTCCTGGTCTTTGCTGTCACGAAGCTTCCAATCGAGCGAACTGACTTCGTTCTTGCCGACGTTTTCGACCTCCACATTGAGGGCGACGTATTTCTTCCCGGCAGCCGGCCGCTCGAACTCAAGCCCGTCGCAATCGAGGACCTGCTGAACCGCGCGCAGGTGCCGCTCGACCGGGACGGCATGGCGCGGCTCATCCAGGGCCGGCGGGTGGTCGTCACCGGCGCCGGCGGCACGATCGGCAGCGAACTCGCCCGCCAGGTCGCCGCCTTCGGCCCGGCCGCGCTCATGCTGGCCGACAACGGCGAATACGCGCTGTGGCAGATCGACCTCGAGCTTGCCGAGAGCCACCCCGCGGTCCCGCGCCAGGCCATGCTGGTCGACATCCGCGACGAGGCGCGGGTGCGCGCGGTGTTCGAGGTGTTCCGCCCGGAACTGGTCTTCCACGCCGCGGCGCTGAAGCACGTGCCGATGGTGGAGGCGAACCCGCTCGAAGGCCTGATGACGAACGTGGTCGGCACGCGCCACGTGGCCGACGCCGCCCGCGCGGTGGGCACGCTGGCGATGGTGCTGATCTCCACCGACAAGGCGGTGAACCCGACCTCCGTAATGGGCGCGTCGAAACGGCTGGCCGAGATGTACTGCCAGGCGCTCGACCTCGCGGCGCGCGGCGGCGGCGGCCGGCCCGCCCAGAGCGGCGCGATGCGCTGCGTCACCGTGCGCTTCGGCAACGTCCTCGGCAGCACCGGCTCCGTGGTGCCGCTGTTCCAGCGCCAGCTCGCCCGCGGCGGGCCGCTGACCGTCACGCATCCGGACATGCGCCGCTACTTCATGACGGTACGGGAGGCGGTCTCCCTCGTGCTGCAGGCGAGCGTGCTGGGGGTGGGCGACGTGACCCTGCCCTCCGGCCTCGACGGCGGCATCTTCGTGCTGGACATGGGGGAGCCGGTGAAGATCGTCGACCTCGCGCGGCAGATGATCCGGCTCGCCGGCCTGCATCCGGACGTCGACGTGGAGATCCGCTTCACCGGCCTGCGCCCCGGCGAGAAGCTGTTCGAGGAACTGTTCCACGGCAAGGAGCCGCCGGTGCCGACCGGGTATGCCGGGCTGCTGATGGCGATGCCGCGCACCGCCGACCCGGCGATCGTCGGCCGCGCCATCGACGAGATCGCCAGCGCCTGCCGCAACGGCCAGTCGCGCCAGGCGCTCGCGCTGCTCTCCCGGCTGATCCCGGAATTCGAGCACAACGCCGACGGCAGCGTCGGCGAGGTCCGCGCTTGAGGCGATCGGCGGCGATGCGGCGTCTCACGCCGCGCCCCCGCCTGCCTCGGCCTCGCTGCCACTCACGCCCAGTTCGACCCCGCCCACGAGGGACATGATGACCGATACCGCTCCCCAGCCGATCCCGTTCCTCGATCTGAAGGCGCAGCAGGCGCGCATCGCCGCCGACCTGCGCCGCCGGCTCGACACGGTGCTGGGCCATTGCCAGTTCATCCTCGGGCCCGAGGTGACGGAGCTCGAGCAGGAACTCGCCCGCTTCTGCGGCGCGAAGCATTGCATCGGCGTCAGCTCCGGCACCGATGCGATCCAGATCGCGCTGATGGGCGCCGGCATCGTG
>JAFKFP010000347.1 GCA_017308185.1 bacterium
GGCGGCTCCTGCGTGGTGCAGGGCTGATTGAACTCTCGCACGCCCTCGGCGAATCCGAAGAGAAGACCGACAGCGGCCCGATCTTCTGAGAGCCGCGGGGCGTGATAGGCTATCCGGTACACCAATAGTGAGGAACTTGATGGTCAAAGTTATCCGCAAAGACGAGCGTGACTCGGGGACAGCGCAAACGCCCGGCATGGTCCGCGAATCGGGTATCTCCGCCGCGCTCTGTGGTTCGAACGGGCTCTGGATGGGCACCGCGACAAATGAGCCGGGCGCGGTGGCAGGCGCTCATCATCACGGCGCGAACGAATCGGGCATCTACGTCCTGCGTGGTCGCCTGCGATTCCGCTGGGGCGAGAACCTCGAAAACGTCGTCGACGTCGAGCCCGGTGATTTCATCTTCGTGCCGCCCTACGAAGTGCACATGGAAGAGAATGTCGACGCAGAGAACGACGCGGAGCTCATCCTCGCGCGAAATAGCCAGGAGGCGATCGTCGTGAACGTACCGGACCCACGGTAAGGCCCGGGAAACGCGCATCCTGGTTCGCTGGCGG
The DNA here is from genome assembly GCA_017308185.1 of bacterium. Lineage (GTDB taxonomy): Bacteria > Chloroflexota > Dehalococcoidia > Tepidiformales > Tepidiformaceae > JAFKFP01. Next base: position 558 of record JAFKFP010000347.1, read on the forward strand.
TCAGGTCATCCAGAGGCAGGCCGCGGCGCGTCGCCCTATCGCCCAATCGCGCGTTCGCCTGTATCATCCGGCCCATCGTTAGCACTGTGCGAAAGACCGGTCCTCCGTATGCCGGCCGCTGCGCATTCCAAAGGAGTCCGCATGTCTGTCGAACCCACGACTATCTCCGTACGCAACGGGAAGTTCACACCCCCGGTCTACCGCAAGGGCACGGGCGAACCGCTCCTCTACTTCCACGGCGCCGGCGGCCTCAACAAGGGCTGGACGCCAGAACTCGATGCGCTTTCAGCGCACTACGATGTGATCGCACCCGTCCATCCCGGTTGGGACGATACGGCTGGGCTCGACTTCATCGATGACATCCACGACCTGGTGCTCTACTACCAGGACTTTGCCGATGCGATGGGCCTGAAGTCATTCTTCCTTGCGGGCCATTCCATCGGGGGCCTGTTCGCCGCCGAGTTCGCGGCGGCCCGGCCGGACATGGTCAAGAAGCTCGTCCTCACCTGCCCCGTGGGCCTCTGGATCGATGAGACGCCGGTCACAGACCTTTTCATACTGCTGCCGCACGAACTGCCAGGCGTGATCTTCGGAGACCTGACGAATCCGGTCATCGGCGAGCTCTTCAAACCACCCGCGAACGAAGACGAAATGGCGCAGTCCATGTACCTGCAGCTCACGAACTTCTCGGCCACGGGCAAGTTCATTTGGCCTATCCCGGACAAGGGCCTGAAGAAGCGCATCCACCGCATCTCAGCCCCGACGCTCATCCTCTGGGGCGAGCAGGACAAGCTCACACCGCCCGCATACGGCCCACTATTCGAGTCGCTCATCGCGAATTCGCACCTCGTGACGGTGAAGGGCGCTGGCCACATGCTTCCGCTCGAAAACACGCCCGCCTGGTCGAAGGAGATTACCAAGTTCCTCGGGTGACCCGCGCAGTCGTCGGTCCTGGCCAGGCGCCGCTGTTGTTGCGGCAGCGGCACTGCCGTGTGCGCGGACAGCAACACCTGAGCGAGGTTAAGGAATGACGTGCATTTCACCCCTGTGACGACCCACGTACGCGCGTGCCCTCGGCTATCATTGGGCCCGAGAGGCTCGGATAGTGGCACGAGCGCTGGAGGTACCGCATGCACATCCTCGTCACAACGGATGGCTCGAAGAACTCGCTCGCAGCGTTGGGCGCTGCCGGACCGCTCACGAAAACCGCAGGCGCCAGCCTTGCGCTTGTGCGCATCCTCGACCCACGCCTCGATTGTGGTGACGCCTTCGCCCCAACGCTGGCCGAGGCCGTCGAACTCACCCGCAGCCGGTGGCAGGCAGAACTCGAGAACGCCCTGAGCGCGAGCGGCTACGCGGGCGCCTGCAGCGTTGTCATCAAGGAACGCAACGAGAACGTGGCCAGCGCGATCCTGCGAACTGCGAC
>JAFKFP010000348.1 GCA_017308185.1 bacterium
TTGAAAATTCGCGACGCCCGGCTCGACCACGGCCACACGATCCACCGGATCGACCTCAAGGATCCGGTTCATGCGTGCCGTCGCGATGACCACGCCACGCTTCGCCGGGACGGCGCCGCCGCTCAGCCCTGTGCCAGCCCCGCGCGGGGTGATGGGTACACCGAGCTGATTGCATACGCGCACCACACCCGCCACCTCGTCCGTGCCCGCGGGGAACGCCACTGCGTACGGCTGTTTCTTCTCGATCGTGCCATCGAATTCGTAGACGAGCAGGTCCTCGGGCCGCCACAAGACATGTTCGTGGCCAACGACCGCCGCAAGCGCCTCAACCAGGTCACGCCGGGTGGGCATCGGCGTGCTCCTCATCGCGGCAGTAGCTGCACAGCCCGAAAACAGCGAAATGGTGCATGTCCGGCGTAAATTTGAAGTCCGCCGCAATCGCCTGTTCAACGCCGGCGAAGTACGTGTGACTGAGTTCGACTACGTCTCCGCAGCTCGAACAGATAAGGTGGTGGTGCGGCTCCTCTGGGGCCCACTCGAAGACCGCATCGCCGCCGCCCATGTCCGTGGCAGTGGCCAGCCGCATGCGACGAAGCACGTCGAGCGTCCGGTAGACCGTCGAAATATCGACGAATGGGTACTCTTCGCGCACCTCGTCCAGGATCTGTGACGCGGAAACGTGCCCGCCTGCGTGCCGCAATGCACGGACAATGAGCAACCGCTGGGGCGTCATCTTGTGCCCGGCGCGCCGGAGTAGGTCCGCCGTGTCGTCCTCGCATGTCATGCTGTCTTCAGTCTACAGTGGCGTGGCCCGGCGGTCAGGCGCGTTCAGATTCGTGCCACTTACTGACCTGCGGAGACTGCCCGCATGTGTTCGATTTCTGGGATTGGCGTGGGGTCGATGCCATGAAGCAGCGCCAGGTAACACGAGACATAATCGCCAAGGGCGGTCCCTGTGAGCATTTGTGCAAGCTTTGAAGTCCCAGGCGCCGGCGTGTTCTGGACTTGTACCCCGTGTTGTTCGAATAACGCCTGCATCTCGTCCGTCACCCACCACACCAATCCGCGACGCGTCGTCATCGGCTGTCTGGAGCCCAACCACGATGTTGTGCGCTGCCTCCGGCAGGGTTTCCGCGATCGCCAGCGTCTTCCCATTCTCTGCCAGCTGGTTCTTGAACCGGGTGGTAACCGGCGCGAGGTGTTCGCCACCGAGGACGAGCGGCACCCGCCGCCACAGCGCCTGGGCCGTGAGCTTGGCCGGGTTCTCCGCCGACGAAATAGCAGGAGCGAGCTTGCCGCAGATGAATGACTCGCATTCATTGGCCGCGTCGTCAACAGCGATGTCATCCGCCGGGCAAAGTTCGAGCATGGCCCCAAGGCGTAGCAGCGGTGCAATCGTATGTGCGATCGCCGCGCGCGGCGGCGACACATAATCGATAGCGACGACTGGGACGCCATCGGCGGCGGCCCTCGCCTTCAGCGTGCCACCTGCCGTGATCGCGATAACCGGTGCGCCCTGAGCACGTGCCTCGTCGTAGCAGGCAAGCGATTCGGAAGTCTCCCCGCTGTACGACGACACCACCACCAGTGTTCGGTCCGAAGCGAATGCGGGCAGCGCCCCGCCGCGTACCACGACCACCGGGATCGGCGCTGTCGCGCTGCACAACGTGGCAAAGTAGTCGCCGGCCGTGGCCGAGCCACCCATTCCCGCAACGACTACCGAGTCGAGGCTCGGCGGCAGGGCCGGGAGGCTGAGCGATTCATTGTTGCGCCAGGCCCTGACGATCTCGTGCCCGAGTGCCCGGATGTGCCCGAACATGCCTGAACGATCGGCGTCGAGGCTCGCCGGGTCATCGAGCGCGGTCATCCGCTAACCCCTGCGAGCGCCTTGCCCGCTTCGAGCACGGGCTTCACCAGCGCTCCATCCGTGACCTCTGTGTAGATTCGGAGCAATGGCTCCGTGCCCGAGAGGCGCAACAACAGGAACCCCTCGGGGATTGTGAAGCGCCAGCCGTCGAGCCGGTCGCTCGAAAGCACCTCGCGGCCCGCTATCTCGCGCGGGTTCGCTGCATCGAGGATTTCCTTGATGCGCGCGTTCGATCCGGGCTCGATATCGAAGTCCAGCCGCTCATAGTAGTGCGGCCCGGTGATGGCGAAGACATCCGCCAACAACTCCGAAGGGGCCTTGCCGGCCTCGGCCATCGCATCCAACAGGAACAGGCCGGAGAGGATGCCATCGCGTTCCGGGAGATGCCCGCGGAACCCATACCCGCCGCTCTCCTCGCCGCCGATGAGGGCGTCGTGCTCCATCATCAGCGGGCCTATGTACTTGAACCCGACCGGTGTTTCGTAGCTCTCAACCCCGTAATGCGCTGCCAGCAGCTGCGCCATCCGCGTAGTGGTGATCGATTTCACCACGGCGCCTCGGAGCCCGCGCTGGCCCAGCAGATAGTTCACGAGCAACGCGAACGAACGCAGTTGGTCCACGTACGCGCCGTGCTCGTCCACGAAGCCTACCCGGTCCGCATCCCCATCGTTCGCCACGCCCGCGAGAAATCCGCCACCGGCGACCGTCGTCATCAACTCCCCGATGTTGGCATCGATCGGCTCTGGCGCTCGCATCCCCGGGAACAGTGGGTTGCGGACGTTGTGCAGTTCCGTGATGGATGTCGCGGCACCATCAAACAACTCCGTGAACAACCCCTGGCCCGCCCCGAACATCGGGTCCACGGCCACCTTGAACCCAGCCGACCGCACGCGCGCGATATCCACTTGCCGGCGAAGCGCATCGAGGTAGCCCCGCACCGGGTCGAACCGCGCGATGGCATCGCTCGAAGCGGCTGCGAGGCGCTCGCGCGACGGGTCGGCGATGATCGCGGGGATGCGTCGCTCGATGTCGTCTACGATCTCCGGGCTGGCACTGCCGCCGTAGTGCGGCTTCACCTTGATGCCATTCCACTGATAGGGGTTGTGGCTGCTCGTGACC
>JAFKFP010000349.1 GCA_017308185.1 bacterium
GAGCGCCGTGATGGCGCAGTCGACCGGCGATCAGCACTCGACCGTCGAGCAGCAGGCCGAGCTCGAGACCGGCTTCCCCGGCGGCGTCGTCCCGCCCGAGCAGGGCAACCAGCCGCCGACCAAGGCGGTCGAGGGCAGCAGCACCTGGAGCCTGATCGACCGCATCGGCCTCGCCTTCTGCTGGTTCCTCGGCCTGCTCTTCTGCGCGATCGCGGCGGCGATCGTCATCTACCTGCTGATTCAGGGGATCCAATACCTGAAGCTCGACCAGCTCACCACCCCGGCCGCCTCCGGCTTCACCGAAGGCGAAACCGGAGGGTTCTCCGATGCCTTCATCGGCACCTTGATCCTCGGCGTCATGGGGATCTCGATGGCGCTGCCGATCGGCGTCGCGATCGCCGTCTGGCTGGTCGAGTACGGACGGCCGCGGCCGCTCGCACGGATGACCGAGCTGACGATCGAGGCGATCGCCGGCATCCCCTCGATCGTACTCGCCCTGTTCGGCACGGTGATCTTCACCAGCACCGCGCTCGGCTTCCTCAGCCGCACGAGCGAAGGGGTCGTCTTCGGCCGCTCCTTCTTCGCCGCCTCCTCGATGCTGGCGCTGGAGGCGCTGCCGCTGGTCGTCGCCTCCACCCGCGAGGGCCTCAACGCGATCCCGCGCCACGTCCGCGAGGCCTCCTACGCGGTCGGCAAGACGAAGGCGGCCACCACGCGGCGGATCCTGCTGCCGACCGCCCGACCGCAGATCGCCACCGGCGGGATGTTGGGGCTCGGTCGGATCATCGGCGATACCGCGATCATCCTCGTACTCCTCGGCGCGACCCAGAACTTCGCCCCGGTCGAAGGCGCGCCCTTCCCGCTCGACTACCTGCGCGGGGCCGGCACCTCGCTGACCAACTTCGTCTACGAGGCCTCGCCGACCGGCAACCTGAACCAGCCGGAGAAAGCCTATGCGGCGGCCTTCGTCCTGCTGATGTTGGTGCTGGCGCTGAACGCCGGGACCGACCTCGTCCATCGCCGCGCCAAAAGGGTAGGAACGTGGAGTCACTGAGCGCCCCGCCGCCGATCCGTCGGCTCGACCCGCAGGATCCGACCCCGGCCCAGGAGGCCGCCCCGGCGACGGGGACGAACTTCGTCGCCGCCAAACGGTCGATCGCGGCGCCGCAGTTCTCGATCCGGCGGATGGAGGTCGACAAGGTCTCGATCCACTACGGCGCCAAAGAAGCCGTGAAAAGCGTGTCGCTGCCGATCCGTCAGGGCGAGGTGCTGTCGCTGATCGGGCCGTCGGGCTGCGGCAAGACGACCCTGTTGCGTTCGCTGAACCGGCTCACCGAGCTCACCGCGGCGGCGAAACTGACCGGCTCGATCCGGCTCGACGACGTCGACATCCGGCTGATCGAGCCGACCCTGCTGCGGCGCCGGGTGACGATGGTCTTCCAGCAGCCGAACCCCTTCCCAATGTCGATCTTCGACAACAGCGCCTACGTCCTGCGCGAGCAGGGGTCGCGGCGGGTGAAGAAAAAGACCCTCGAGCCGCAGGTGCACTCGGCGCTGCAGCGAGCGGGGCTCTTCGAGGAGGTCAAAGACAACCTCAAGCATCCGGCGCTGCGGCTCTCCGGCGGGCAGCAGCAGCGGCTCTGCATCGCGCGGGCGCTGGCCGCCGAACCGGAGGTGCTGCTGCTGGACGAGCCCTGCTCGGCGCTCGACCCGCAGTCGACCGCGGTGATCGAGGACCTGATCGTGAAACTGCGCGACGACGTCGCCGTCGTGATCGTCACCCACAACCTGCAGCAGGCCTATCGGATCGCCGACCACGTCGCCTTCATGTACCTCGGCGACCTGGTCGAGTACAACAGCGCGACCCGGCTCTTCAACTCGCCCACCCAGGAGCGCACGCGGGAGTACGTCAGCGGTGCGTTCGGTTAGGGACACGGTGGCGGTCGCGACCTGCATCTGCCTGCTCGGCG
>JAFKFP010000079.1 GCA_017308185.1 bacterium
GCGCTCGTCATGGTGGCGGTCATGATGGTCGGCCTCGTCAGCGTGGTGGGACTCGTTTCCGACGGCGGACTGGTCTTCGCCCAGCGCCGCGACCTCCAGAACGCAGCGGACGCAGCGGCAGCCGCCGCTGCGATGCAGATAGACGAGGACGCCTACCGGGCGACTGGCGAGGTCGTCCTCGACCAACGTCGCGCGCGCGAAACCGCGGCGCAATATCTGGACGCTGAGGCGGGCGTGGACTTCGTGGTATTGGCGTCGCCCGAACGCGTGGAAGTGACGGTCAGCCGGGAAGCGTCGACCGGCTTCCTGGGCCTGATTGGGATCGACAGCATCGACGTGAATGCCCGCGCTTCAGCTGAACCGCGCTATGGCGTGGGCGCGGCAGGGCCATAGGAGGAACTGCTATGAGGCACTTGTCGCTCCGCAGGAAGTACCGAGCTGGCCTAGCACTTGCGTGCATCGGCGCGCTCCTTGCGTCTTGCAACGATGATGCCTCCTCGGGTGATACGCCCACTTCAACCCCGACCACTCCGGCTACGGCAACCACTCTCGCCACCGCTTCTTCAACTGCGATCGTGAGTATCGAAGAGGACGTGCTCACGGCGTACCTCACCTATTGGGACCGATACGCCGAGGCGGTCCTAAATTTGGATGCTGAGTTCGTCGCCGGCGTCGCGTCACCCGATGAGCTGGCTCGTGTCCAAGGCGAGGTGGAAATGTTGCGCGGCCAGGGTGTGGCACTCCGCGTCGTTATCGAGCACAACCCGGTCGTGATTGAGGCATCAGATACGATGGCTGTGGTTTTCGATGAGATGACGAACAACAGCTTCTTTGTCGATCCAGTCACGAAAGACCCGCCTGAGGCGGATGGCACCGGGGAGATCCTCAAAGACACATTCTTCTTAGAAAAGGTTGATGGGCAATGGACCGTGATTCGAAGCGTTCGCCAGAACTAGCGGCCAAGCTGCTTCCCTGGCTCGCGTTAGTGGCCATGGTTATTTTGCTGCCAACGTCAGTTGCACTCGCCCAGACGCCAGGTCCATCGCCTGGGCAGCCTGCAACACCTCGTCCCACCACGCCGAGCGGGACGGTCACCGTCCAATCTGGGCCGAACGGTGTCACGATCAGCATCGCCGTGACCGAGACCATACCGGGGGCAGGCGCAACCTCTGGAGGAACCAGCTCATCTGTGAGCACGGGCAGTCAACGCTCCTGCATGGCCGATGCAATGAACATAGGCCTGTCGCTGTCGGCATGGCTCCAGCGCGAAGCCCCACTGCACCCGGGACAGAGCCCATGGACCGTCGTGTGCGACGACGGCTTCTTCAGTGTGGTGTGGATTCCCAGGGACGCCGCCGCGAGCGGGAACGTCACCGTTGTCGTCGGCGGCGGCGCCGTGGACCCGGTCGTGGTGGCCATGGAGCTCTTGAACCAGCTCCCGGTCCCCGAGTTCTCCATTCGGGCGAACCCCTCGACCGGCCTTGTCGCACTCGAGTCCTGGTTCTGGGTGGACGGGTACGACGGCGCGTCCATCGGCTCCTCCGACACGCTCGCCAGCACCACCGTGGATGTGCAGGTCCAACCAGTCACGTATCGATGGAGCTTCGGCGATGGCACCACCATCGAGACAGATTCGCTTGGACGGCCGTATCCAGACGAGAGCGACGTCCAACACGTCTACGAGCAGTCGTCTCTCGCCAGCGGCGGCTCGTTCAGCATCACCATCGAAGTCAGCTTCGCCGCTGAGTACCGCGTCAATGGTGGGGCCTGGGAGCCGCTGGCTCCGATCGCCCGGTCCTTCACAACCGAGTACCCGGTTCAGCAACTCCAGTCGGTCCTCACGAGCCGTTAAGGGAAGCACAAGATGACAGCAGCCGCAGGGACTCACGAACGAAACAGCAGCTTGGGGCTCGTCGCACTTGTGGCACTCATCTGCCTGGCCGGAGCACTGCTTTGGCGGTTTGTCGGTCCGGCCACGATGCTCGCGTCGGTCCCCGACTGGAGCCATCTGCGAGAGCTGCTCAACGGCACCCAACTGCGCGATGACGATGTGGTCGCGGTCGCTGGCGGACTGGCCTGGCTGGCGCTGGCATACCTCACGCTGTCGATCGCCACCCGGCTCGCACTTGGGTTCGCCTCGTCGGTGACCGGTGGCGCCCCGTGGACGCGGACGGGCCTTCGGGTAACCGAGCCTCTCACCATTCCCCTCGTCCGCCGCATGGTCGATGGCGCGCTCGCAGGCACCATCGTGCTCACGGCCTCGCTCCAGCCCAGCCTGGCTGATGCGCATTCGAGTCCAGCGGAACCCCGGGTCGTCGCGCAAGTCGTGTCCCCCGCCAGTTCCGATGGGTCCAACTCGACCGACTCAGTGAACATTAGCTCGGGTACCGAACCGCTCGCCGCGCAGTTGCCCACGTCGTATACGGTCGTGGCCGGCGACAGCCTGTGGGCAATCTCCGAGCGGCTCCTTGGCGACGGCTTCAGGTGGACCGATATTTGGTTGCTGAACCAGCAAAGCCAGATGTCCGACGGGCGGGTGTTCACGAACCCGAACCTCATCTACGCGGGCTGGACGCTCGAACTCCCAGATGATGGGACGACCGAGCCGCCGCCGACGCCGGTAGACGAGGAAGAAAGCGAAGCCGAAGAGGAGGAAGCCGAAGCGACGCCCGTCGCACCGGTCGCGACTCCTTCCCCGGCCATCCCCCAACCGACTCCGGCCGCGGCGCCAGCCGGGCCGCTCGACGATGCGACGCCGCCCGACGCGAGCGATGAAACTGGCATTGGACCTTCGCTACCGTCGATACCTCTCGAACTCCTCGGAAGCGCAGCGGCGGTGGCCGGCGGGGCTTTGATGATCTTCGTCTTCCGGCGGCGGCTCCCCGGTCGCGGCGTCAAGCATCATGACGGGCAGCGTGAGCACAGACCCTCTGGCGTCGGCGATGCCGGCCGTGTGGTGGCGATGTCGCGCGTGCTGCAGGAGGCACTAGCGGAGCTAGACTTCGCCGAGACAGAAATCCTGACGATCCGTGAGACCGACCGCTTCCTCGAGTTCTCGCTGGACTGCCCGCCCGGTGACGCGGACGCGATCGTGGCGGCGCGCCACCGTTTCGCGCGGGAGATTGGTTGCTCCGTCGACGGCGCCGCAATTGCTCCCACCCAGGTCCGCTTGAAGCTCTCGCGCGTCAGCCGGCTCGCGGGCGAACTCTTCAGCGAGGGCGCAGCGAATTCGCCACTGGTTGCGCCCGTCGGCGCAACTGATGATGGCATCTACTACCTGAACGTCCTTGCAGTCGGCAGCGTTCTCGTAGCGGGCGGCCGCTTGGAAACGCGTGATCTCCTGTCCAGCTGGCTTGCCACATTCGGGTCGCTCTACACGCCGGAGAGTCTGAGCATCGCGGCGGACGAAATGGCTACGGCGCACGTCGGGGACGCGCTGAGCCACCTCCTGATGGAGAGAGGGCATGAGCCGGAAGCATCCATCGCGGACCTTGCGCGCCGGCTGGAGTCGGTCCTCGTCGGCGACGAGTCGGAGCACCATAGCGACGCGACGCACATCGTCGCCTTCGCCGGGCCCGTGGCAGATGCTCGGGACGCGACTGCCGAGTTGGACATGGTGCTTCGGTCCGGCCGCCAACACGGCGTTGTCGCCGTGGCCACCACAGAGCCACCGGTCGATGCCGACACCTCGCGCACATGGGGCGCGAGCATCGCGTACGAGCCTGATGGCGGAGGCACCGGACATCCCGCCCTGACGCTGACACTCCCGCGCCACCCGCAACTGGTACTCGAGCCGGTCACCATAAGGCGGCAAGTGGCAGAACGGCGGCGGCCGGATCACAACGGCATCGAGCCGTTCCGCGGCGCGATCCAAAATGGGCACGCAGCCGAGAACGGAAATGGGCACGGGCACGAGGCGGCCCTCGACCTGCCCGCGCTTCCACAACTGCGATCCGAGTTCCACGAACAACCGCAGGCCTCGCCCGAACCGGAGGAGGAGCCCGTCGCGGAAGAAGACGAACGTCCGCCGATAACAGCGACGCCACCAGCTCCCGCGGTGTTGAGCCGTCAGTCAGCCCTACCCATGACGGACGAGAGCGACGACGCTGCACCTTCGAGCGGGGGTCCAGTCTTCCGCGTTCGCTGTTTCGGCTCCTTGCGCGTTGAGACGGCTGTGGAAGAGGTGAACGGCTGGACCATCCAGAAGGCTCGCGAGTTGTTAGCATTCTTGCTCGCCCACGGCGGCGCGCCGGTACTCCGCGAGACGGTCGCCGAGGCCCTCTGGCCCGACGGTGAAATGGACCAGGTTAGCCATCAGCTCTCTAACGCCGCCTACTACCTGCGTCGCACCCTCGCTCGCGCGGCTGGCGAAGTCGACAACCAGGTGCTGGTGACGGCGAACCAGCGCTATCACCTCCGGTCGGGCCTATTCCGTGTCGATGTGGACGCTTTCGATGCTCATGTCGCTCGCGCGGAGAAGCTCCAGGGCTACGAGGCATTGGTGGAATACGAGCGCGCCCTCGACCTCTACACGGGCGACTTCCTCGGCGACGAGATCTACGAGTGGGCTGAGGTCTACCGGCGCGACTATCAGAAGCGCTTCGTCACTGCCGCCCATCGTGCAGCCCGCCTGGCGTTCGACAGCCGTGACCCGAAGATGGCCATCCGCTTCGATGACGCGATCCTCGCCCGCGACCCAATTGATGAAGAGGCGGTCCGCAGCATCATGCGCTGCTACGCGGCCCTGGGAGACACCAATGCCGTCCGCCGCACCTACAAATCGCTCACGATCGCCCTCCGCCGGGAGCTTGAGGACGACAGTGCCGAACCGCTTCCAGAAACGACGAAGCTACTGGGGGAGCTGGCGGGCGAACGGGTATCGGCTAAGTAGCCGGCCCTAGGGCTCCGCGCTCACTTGGCCGCGACACCAGCCGTCTCGCTTGGCAGGGAAGCTGAACCGCCCTTAGCATCCAACCGATAGTCAGGGCGGTTCCTGTGAACGAAGCTGATACGTGCCGTACCTATGTCGTGCCGAGGCTCCAGGCAGCGGGATGGGAGCAAGACCCGCACTCGATAACCGAGCAGCGGTACTTCACCGACGGTCGGATTGTGGTGGCTGGCACTCGTACCGCGCGCCGAAAGCAGAAGAAGGCGGACTATCTGCTCCGATATACCCGCGACAAGGCGCTTGCGGTGGTCGAAGCCAAGGCCGAGTACAAGGCGCCCGGTGACGGTCTCGGTCAGGCGAAAGACTACGCTGAAGTCCTCGGTCTCAAGTTCGCCTACTCCACAAACGGCACGGGAATCGTCGAGTTCGACTTCCTGGCTGGAACCGAGACGAACCTCGATGTCTTCCCGTCTCCGGATGCGCTCTGGAGTCGCCTCAAGAGTTCCGAGAGCATCACGCAGGAACAGGAAGCTCAGGTTCTCGCGCCGGGGTACCACGCGCCCGGTCGGACACTCCGGTACTACCAAGAGGTGGCGGTCAACCGTGCCGTCCAGGCAGTCGTCCAGGGTAAGCGCCGGCTGCTGCTGACGATGGCGACGGGCACCGGTAAAACCGAAACAGCCTTCCAGATCTGCTGGCGCCTGTGGAATGGGCGGTGGAACCGAGATGGACGTCCTGGCAAGCCCAGGATCCTCTATCTGGCGGACCGGAACATTCTCGTAGACGATCCTAAGGACAAGACGTTCGCAGCTTTCGGAGACGCCCGAATCAAGATCGAGGGCGGAAACGCGCCGAAGAGCCGCGAGATGTACTTCGCGATCTATCAGGCTTTGGCCGGCGCCGAAGGTCGTCCACCGCTATACCGCGAATACCCGCCGGACTTCTTCGACCTCATCATCGTCGACGAATGCCACCGCGGGAGTGCCCGTGATGACAGTAGCTGGCGCGAGATCCTTGAGTACTTCAAGCCGGCGTTCCAGCTTGGCATGACGGCGACCCCTCTGCGCGAGGACAGCCGCGACACTTACCGGTACTTCGGCGGGGCGCTTTACACCTACAGCCTCCGCGATGGCATCGAAGACGGATTTCTTGCGCCGTACCGTGTGCATCGAGCATTCACGCCCTGGGACGCGGCAGGTTGGCGACCATCGAAAGGCGAGGTGGACCGGTACGGACGGGAGATACCGGACGAGGAGTACCAAACCAAGGATTTCGAGCGAGTGATTGCGCTCCGTGCTCGCACGGAGGCCGTCGCGCGGCACCTGACGGCGCATCTGAAGAAGACAGACCGCTTCGCCAAGACGATCGTGTTCTGCGTCGACCAGGAGCACGCCCTCGAAATGCGGCAGGCGCTCGTCAACCTTAACCAGGATCTCGTGCGCGACCATCCGAACTACGTCGAACGGGTCACCGCTGACGAAGGCGATATCGGCCGCGGGCACTTGAGTAGGTTCCAGGACGTGGAGTCGCGTACGCCGGTGATCCTGACGACATCCCAGTTGCTCACAACCGGTGTGGATGCTCCCACCTGCAGCAACATCGTGCTGGTTCGGGCGATCAACTCGATGACTGAGTTCAAGCAGATCATTGGGCGCGGAACGCGGGTCCGGGACGACTACGGGAAGCTCTACTTCACGATCCTCGACTACACCGGCGCCGCAACCCGCCTGTTCGCGGATCCCGACTTCGATGGCGATCCTGTCCAGGCTACGGAGGAGGCCATCGACGACGTGGGCGAAACGGTGCCAGGAAGCGAAGTGGAGGTCGAGCCCGAAGCCCCCATCGAAGAAGACCCAGACGACGGTGGCGTAATCATCGACGAAGAGGATCGCCCGCGACGAAAGTTCTACTTCGACGGCGACCATGTCGAAGTTGTCGGTGAGGTCGTTTACGACCTCGACGCAGAGGGAAAGAAGCTGGCCGTCGTCAAGCTGAGCGACTATGCCGGCCAGAAGGTGCGGACCCTTTTCCCGCTCGCGGCGGACCTTCGGCGAAGGTGGGCGGATCCAGCGCAGCGGTCTGAGATCATCGACATGCTCTTCGAACGAGGCATCGACTTCGACACGCTCGCATCGGCGACCAACCAGCCGGACGCCGACCCGTTCGACCTCCTTTGCCACCTGGCATACTCGGCGCCCTTACGCACGCGGCGGGAGCGAGCCGAAATGCTTCGCCGCGACCGGACGGACTTCTTCGACCAATATGGACCTGGTGCCCGCGCCGTTCTCGGCGAGCTGCTCGACAAGTACGCCGAGCACGGCACTGCTCAATTCGTCATCCCGGACGTGCTGAAGGTTCCGCCCATCTCCGAGCGCGGCAACGTCATGGAGATCGCTGAGCACTTCGGCGGCGGCGAGTCCCTGCGCCTTGCGGTACACCAGCTGCAGACCCTGCTCTATGAATCCTGAGGTTTAGATGGCCCGATCCAAGACCAATAACGGTGCCCCCGGACCCACGACGTCCCAACGCCTCGCGAGCCTCGTGAAGTCAGCACGCGACATCATGCGCAAGGACAAAGGCCTGAACGGCGACCTCGACCGGTTGCCGATGCTCACATGGGTCATGTTCCTCAAGTTTCTGGACGACCTCGAGCGGCTCCGAGAGGAAGACGCGGCAATCTCCGGGCAGCGTTTCGCGCCGGCTATCGATCCGCCGTACCGCTGGCGCGACTGGGCGGCGGCCGATGGCGGGATCACGGGCGACGAACTGCTAGCGTTCATCAACCAGGACGAGGCGGTTCGCCCGGATGGCACCCGGGGCGACGGTCTGTTCCGGTACTTGCGGAACTTGCAGGGCGCGAACGGTGGCGACCGGCGGGATGTGATCGCCACCGTCTTCCGCGGCATCAACAACCGCATGGTTAGCGGCTATCTCCTCCGAGATGTGATCGACAAGGTCGACGACATCCACTTCACATCCAGCGATGAGCTCCACACTCTCGGGACCCTCTACGAGTCGATGCTCCGCGAGATGCGAGATGCGGCGGGGGACAGCGGCGAGTTCTACACGCCTCGCCCGCTGGTGCGGCTGATGGTCGCGGTCACCGATCCTCGTCTGGGCGAGACGGTCCTCGACCCGGCATGCGGGACCGGTGGTTTCCTCGTCGAAACATACAACCACCTCGACGCCCAGTGTCAGACGGTGCACGACCGCGACGTACTGCAGTTGTCAAGCATCTTCGGGGGCGAAGCCAAGACGCTTCCCTACCTGCTTGCGCAAATGAACCTGCTCCTGCACGGCCTTGAGTCGCCGCAGATCGACCCGGGGAACAGCCTCGCCGTGAAGGTGACCGAGATAGGCGACCGTGACCGCGTCGACGTGATCCTCACGAACCCACCATTCGGGGGCGAGGAAGAGCGGGGTATCCTGGGCAATTTCCCAGCCGACAAGCAAACGGCCGAGACGGCGCTCCTCTTCCTGCAGCTCATCATGCGGAAGCTGAAGCGGCCAGGGCACGGAAGCGAGCGCGGTGGTCGGGCGGGCGTAGTGGTACCCAACGGCACGCTGTTCGGCGATGGTGTATCTGCACGCATCAAGGAGGACCTCCTCAAGGAGTTCAACCTCCATACGGTCCTTCGCCTGCCCAATGGGGTCTTCGCGCCCTACGCGCCGATTCCCACGAACGTCCTCTTCTTTGATCGCTCCGGTCCGACACGGGAAGTCTGGTACTACGAGCATCCGCTGCCCGAGGGACGCAAGAACTACACGAAGACGCTCCCGCTCCAGTATGAGGACTTCGCGCCGTTGCTCGCCTGGTGGAACGAGCGAGAGGACAACGAGCTCGCCTGGAAGGTGTCAGCTTCCGATCTGCTTGCGAACAACTGCAATCTCGACCTGAAGAACCCGCGCACCGGTTCGGATCTCGAACACCTGCCGCCCGAGCAACTGGTCGAAGACATTCTCGCGAAGGAGCAGCGGATCACGGAGATCCTGGGCGAGATTCGCGACCTGTTGAAGGCTCCGCTTTGAGTCCCGACTGGCCGTTGGTTCGTCTTGGAGACGTGCTGACGCTCCAGCGCCGGTGGTTGACACCCGAACTCGACGGCCGGTACGTCGAGATCGGTGTGCGTTCGTTCGGCCGGGGTATCTTTCACAAGGCGCCGGTGACGGGAGCCGACCTGGGAAGCAAGCGCGTCCTGCGGATCGAACCGGGCGACCTCGTACTAATGAACGTGTTCGCCTGGGAGGGCGCCGTCGCGGTGGCTAGGGGCAAGGAAGCCGGAACGATTGGTTCGCATCGGTACGCAACCTACACGCCCGATAGCGGGCGGTGCAGCGCTGAGTTCCTGAACCTTTTCTTCAAGACGGAGCGTGGCCGTGATCTCCTTCGACGCGTCTCACCCGGATCCGCTGGCCGCAACCGCACCCTCAACCTTGCAAGGTTTGGTGACCAGATCGTTCCATTGCCGACGCTCGATGAGCAGCAACGAATAGTGGCGCAGATTGACGCGATCGCGGCCAAGGTCGCTGAGGCGCAGCGGCTACGGCAGGAGGCGACCGAGCAAACGCACGCATTGACAGACGGATTGACCGCTCGCCTCCTCTGGTTCACGAACGCGCCGCGAGTACCCATCGGGTCGTTCGCGGAGGTGAGAGGGGGCATTCAGAAGACCCCCAGTCGTACTGCGACTGCCAGCCCGGTTCGTTATCTGACCGTGGCCCATGTCCAGCGAGACAGGATTCTGACGCGCGATCCACGGTATTTCGAGGTGACACCGGATGAGCTCGAACGCTGGCGCCTCAAGGCGGGAGACGTACTGGTCATCGAGGGCAACGGCAGCGCGGAGCAGATCGGCCGTACCGCCCTCTTTAGGGGGGAGATTCCGGATTGTGTACATCAAAACCACGTCATCCGGGTTCGCACAAAATCGGATCTGGCAGACCCCGCGTTCTTGAACGCCTTTCTGAACAGTTCAGTCGGCAGGGACGTGATCCAGGCCGAGAGCCGGACCACGAGCGGTCTCCGGACGCTCAGCGTCGGTCGCATCAAAGCACTTTCAGTGCCGCTGCCGCCGCTCTCCAAACAGAAGGCTGCTTTGCAAGAGCTTGAGGAGGTGCTGTGTCGGGTCACGGCACTGAAAGCCTTCGAGGCGGAGGTCACCAGAGAGTTGGACGGATTCCTCCCCGGCGTCCTCCATCGGGCGTTCGGGGGAGAGCTGTGACCGAGCACGCAGCGTGGACAGCAGAGTGCTCAGGCTGCCGGGCGACGCTTGGGCACGGTAACGGTGCGGTTCCCGAGCTGGCGGCGTGCCCAGCGTGTGGCGCGAACTCGCCCGTCGTGCAAATTTCGGTGCATGACGTCGCACGCGTCGAGGTCGCGGAGGACACTCGAGTCGTTGGTCGGCATGGAGAGGTCGGCAAGGTGAAGCCGTACTTGGACCAACGCGTCGGTGATGACTGGTCGCACAGGCTACGGCGGTTTGTGCAGAGGATCCGCATCCTCGACCGCGACAACAACCGCTACGTTGAGAAGGTGGTCGACCCGGAAACCGGCGAGGTGCTTCGGGATGTGGAGGAGCCGCTGAGTGACCACCGGGGACACGGCTCCGCGAAGCAACCGTCCAGCGATGCGCCTCAGACATCTCCGATAAAGTCTGATCCACAGGAGAAGCTGCGGTGAGCCGACCATACGTTGAACCAGACGGCAATTTCAGGTCCGCCTTGTGATCGCTGCGAGGACGCGGCCGCATTAGTGATGCGCGGCCCGCAAATGCCGACAGGGATCGTTTGCCTCTGCGAGCTACACGTGACCGAACGCATCCGCGAGATCGATGAGAGTAGTGCGGGCTTTTGTAGCCGGCGACACCAAGGCGTTGACTGATCTCCTGCTGAAGCGAAAGGGAGGCCCATTGCGGGCGCTGCCACTAAACCTACGGAATAGCTAGGCTGTCAGGCAGACTCCGCGCCGGAGTCGTTGTTGATTCACGCACATGCAGGCGATCGCCGAACCCAACGCCAGCGCCAACAAACGTCTTGGGGGACCTGTCCGATGCAAGCCGACGACCGTAAGGAGCACGTAGCCCCCCGTAAGACGATCTCCTTGAGAATCGCGCCGGAGCTGATCACGCGGAGGCTGGGATCAGATCTCTACACACCAGCCCAAGCGCTAGAGCAGTTGGTCGCCAATGCGCTCGATGCCGACAGCCACAGGATCGATATCACCATCAAGGAAAACAGCCTGGGCGGAGTGTACGAAGTAATCGTGTCGGACGATGGCTGTGGGATTGCACCGGCTGACCTTGAATCGGCGTTCGGGACGGTGGGTGAGCATCTAAGCCCAAGGCGAGGCTCGCGGGACAGCATCGGAAGCAAGGGCATCGGGCGATTCTCCGCCTTCGCGCTCGCGTACAGCTCCTTGTGGACGACTATCGCGGACGATGCGACCGGCCGCAGATGGCGGCAGTCCTGGCGCCTCGGAGAAAACCCAAACGACTTTGAGGTGGAGACGCTGCCAGCACCGGGCGCCGAGACGGGGACAACCGTCACCCTCCACCTCCGCGATCATGACGGTGTCCGTCGCCTCTTCTCCGGCGTTCGGAACGTTCATCGCACCCTGTTCAACGGGTTCGCCGGCTATCTCCTTCGCTATCCGGCAGTGGAGATTCGAGTGAACGACGAACTCCTCCAGCTCACTGACTTCGTCGAGAGCGAGGAGGTCGAGGAGATCCCGGAGGGTACTAGCCCAGCAGCAACGCTCCGCCACATCATTCTTGGACAAAACGTCGACCAGGATGACCCCAACACGATCGTCTTTTCGTCCCGTGGCAACGCGATCAAGCGGCGTGCTGTTGGCGAGCCCGCGGTCGAGGGCAAGAAGTACCTCGCGGTGGTGGACTCGCCGTACCTCCAAGAGCTGACGAACACCGCCAAGTCCGATCTGGCAGGGTTCGATCCGGGCTTTTTGAATCTGGAGCGAGAAGCCGTATCGCGATCCAAAGCATACGTCTCGGCGCTTCGTGGGACTCGCGAGCAAGCCTTTCTAACCAAGGCCAGGGCCAACCCTGCATACCCGTTCAAAGAACCTCCAACCACACTAATCCCTCAGGCAAGCCGCGGAGTGTATGACCGCCTGATTGTGGAGCTGGACAAAGAGTTCGGTATCGGGGCGGTCAGTCCCAAACAGCTCCAGCTTATCCTAGGGATGACTTCACAACTCCTCCGGAGCGAGGACCTGGCGGACGTTATTACGAAGGTGCTCGGCTTGAGCAGTGGTGAGGTGAGCCAGTTTGCGGAAGTTCTGCGGCGCACT
>JAFKFP010000350.1 GCA_017308185.1 bacterium
ATCGACCCCATCGTCTCTGAGTGGACGCGGACGATGAAGAAGGCGGACGTCTTCCACGAAGGTCAGCGCCGCGGGATCCCGATCGGTGAGTGCCTTCGGCCGGGCGAAGTCGTCCGCGACATCCACCTGCTTAACCGCGGATACGTCTCCACCATAGACGACCCGCGCATGGGGACCGTACAGGTCCCGGGTGCGCCGTATCAAATGTCGGGGACGCCGTGGAGGGTTCGGCGGCCGGCACCGTTCGCAGGTCAGCACAACGCGGAAATCCTTGCAGAGATTGGCATCGACGAACTGGAGGCCGCTGACCTCCAGGCTGCGGGGGTGGTTGGATGAACACGCCAGTGACAGGTCAGCTCACACTGGAAGGCGTCCGCGTGCTCGACCTCACGTGGGTCTACGCGGGTCCAGTCTGCACGCAACTCCTCGCCGATCAGGGCGCCGAAGTCATTAAGCTCGAGTCGGAGCGCTCGATGGACGTCGGCAGGGTCGGCGGCCCGTGGCTGCACGACACGAACACGTCGCCTGACGGCGGGGGTGGCTTCACACGCGTCAACCGCAACAAGCGGGCTATCACGCTCAACCTCAAGACGCCCGAGGGCAACAGGCTCTTCAAGGAGCTGGTCGCGCAGAGCGACGTGCTCGTCAACAACTACATGGCCGGGACGCTCAAGCGCATGGGACTCGGCTGGGACGTCCTCCGCGATGTGAACCCGCGGCTCATCATGTGCGAGTGCTCGGGAATGGGCCAAACTGGCCCGTACTCGGGCCACGTCGCGTATGGCCAGTCGCTGCTCGCCCTCGCCGGACACTACGAACTCACCGGCTATCCCGACAGCCACCCCGTCATGCCTGCCTACACTTACGCCGACTTCGCCAGCCCGACGATTGCGGCCTTCGCCGTCACCTCGGCGCTCATCTGGCGCAAGCAGTCGGGTGTGGGACAGTACATCGACCTCTCGCAGTTCGAGGTGACCGCCTCGTTGCTCGCCGAGGCCCAGTTCGAATACCTCATCAATGGCGCCGAGCGCACGCGTGAAGGAAACGCGGAGCCGGGCTGCCTGGTCCACAATGTCTTTCGCTGCGCCGGCAACGACGCCTGGTGCGCCATCGTGATTCGGACCCCCGCCGAGTGGAGTGCCTTCTGCGCCATTGCCGGCGATTCGCGCCTGCCCGCTTCCCTCGAACCTGCCGGCGACACATCCCACATCGAAAGCATCATCGAAGAGTGGACAGTCACGCGTAGTTCGGCCGAAGTCATGGAGACCTTGCAGGCTGCCGGCATAGAGGCGGGGCGCGTCCAGAACACCGCCGACATCGTCGATGGCGACGAGCATGTCCAGCAACGCGGCTACTTCGAAACCTACGAACACCTCCTCGGCGAGCAGGTCCGCGTCGATGGTGTCCCGTTCAAAATGTCCCTCACACCGGCGCACGTGCGCAAGCCAGGCCCCACCTATGGCGGCGACAACGACTACATCTTCGGCGAGATGCTTGGGCTCTCAGCCGAGCGAATCAACGAACTGCGCCAATCCGGCGTGATCGGCTGATAGGAGGACGACGCTCAGTGGACAACTTCCAGGGCAAGACGGTGGTGGTGACGGGTGCGGCAAGTGGTATCGGCGCCGGGATCGCACGCACATTCGCCCGGGAGGGCGCAAACGTCGTGCTGGCGGATATCTCCGATGCAACCCCGGTGGCCGATGCTTGCAGGGCCTCGGGTGCGAAGGTTCTTGCTATACAGGTTGACGTCACGAATTACGACGCCATGGAACGGCTCGTTGGCGAAGCTTACGAGACGTTCGGCCGGGTCGATGTCTTCTGCAACAACGCCGGTGTCGTGGCTTTCGGTGGCACGTTCGAACTATCGCAGGCTGATTGGGACTGGCTCCTCGGCGTGAACCTGCGCGGCATCATCAACGGCGTGAGTGCGTTCGTCCCGCGCATGATCGCCCAGGGC
>JAFKFP010000080.1 GCA_017308185.1 bacterium
GCCTGCCCATCTTCTCTCCGGACAATTTGAATCAGGCTGGTCATCGCGTAACCGCCCCTCTGCTGCGGTATAGCTCGACCTGTTCCGTATGGCTGGAACTCACATCGACATCGAAGAAGCTCAGCAATGGCAGGTCTGACAGCGGCACCGAGTAGCTGACATCCGCAGTGACATCGCCGCCGCGAGCGAAGCCGTTCGCATCCACTTCAATCGTGAGCCGGTCGTTGGAGAGTCCGTAGCCCGAGGCGGCAGCGTGGCCGGCCTCGAGGGCATCCGAAACGCCCTGCTCCTCGGACGGCGCAACCGCGAGCGTCCGACTCGCCTCACGCGCCGCCGCCTGGACGCCAATCCTGGCATCCGTAACCCGGCCGATTGCGATTACGCCGAAGACGAGCAGCAGCAAGACGGGAATCGCGATCGCCGCCTCGACCATCGCCTGCCCGGACTCGCCGGACACCTGCCTGATTACCGCTAGCTGATTTCGTCTACGGCCCACTGCGGAACCCCTCCTTCCGCACACTGGCCGTCGCATCGAGTTCGATGTCACGGCTGCCGAACCAGGGAAAGATCAGCGGGTACGCTCCCGACGCGTCGACGGTTACCGATTCGCCGTCGTCACTCGCCGACACCGCAAACTCCTCGCCCGTGCCGCCCATTCCAGAACGCAGCACGTCCCGCGTCCGTTCCTCGCCTTGGCCCGGGTCGCCGCCTTCCGCGGCGCCAAGGCGCGCACCTTCCTGCGCAGCAGTCGTCACGACGTTCTGAGCGTGGTGAACGAGCGCGAACTGGACAACGCCGATGAGCACGAGCAGCAGGAGTGGGAGGACGAGGGCGAACTCGACCATGCTCTGGCCGTGTTCTGCCCGCAGCCTCCGCAGAGCGCGCGACACCTAGATGTCTCCGAGGGAGTCCGTGATGCTTTCGAAGACGCCTACGATGCCCTCGCCGAGCGTTTGCACGGCTACCAGGGCGGCTACCGCGATTAGCGCGGTGACAAGGGCGTATTCGACCATTGACTGCCCGGACTCGTCCTGTGGGAAGCGCGATCGGATTCGGTGATAGAGGCGCATGAGGGTCTCCTTTCTGGTTCTCAGGTTCTTACTCGCTCAGTCCCAGCAGTTGGACGCCCGCCGGGTAGAGCAGGACGACAAGGAAGACGGGGAAGATGAACAGCACGACCGGGAACAACATCCGGACGCTGCTCTTCTCGCCTTCGGCGATGAGGGTGGCGCGCTTTCGCTCGCGGACCGTGTCGGCGAGCGTGAGCATGACCTGTCCGAGCGGCAGGCCTTGTTCGAGCGCGGATTGCCAGGCGTCCGCCATCGACACGATCTCCGGCACGCCTTCTTGTTCGGCAAGGGCGCGGAGGCCCTCTGGATGTGTAGCCGTCCCGAGGCTCGCCTCGCGCGCGACGACCCGGAGGCCGTCGCCGAGCGCCCCGCGCACCTGCCGGCTCACCTCCGCGAGCGCCTGCTCAGGCGACAGACCGGCGCTCGCTGCCATGGCGAGGAGGTCGAGGACTGTTGGCAGTTCCAGAAGGATCGCCTTCCGGCGCCGGGCTATTCGCCGCTCCAGCAACCAGTCCGGCTGGAGGAAGCCGAGCCCGAATCCGGCGAGCCAAATCCAGACGGGCCACGGCCCGAACGGGTGCAGACCGGCGAGGTTCATGGCAGGGAAGAACGCGAAGAAGAGCACCCCGATTGCGAGCTTTTGGCCGAAGAACTGAGCCGGGGTGGTGCCGGGCCAGCCGGTGGCGAGCCGTCGTTCAAGGTCCGGCGAAGCGACGCCGACCCGGGCCATCAGTCGGCCGAGTACCGCACCTGCATCTTCGATGAGGGGACGCATGACGCGCTCCAGCGTCGGTGAGGCAAAGACGGCCGACCCGACGCGCCGCCGGTCGGCTTCCAATTCGATGCGTCCCTGTGCCGAGAGCCGCCGAAGCTCAGTCGCGAGGTCAGGGCGACGCCGCATCCAGGGCAGGCTGGTGACCACCAACCAGAGCCCGGTGCCGAAGAGGCCGGCGATGGCCAGTGAGGCGATCATTGCAGCACCCGCTCTTCGAGCGGCAGCCGCGTGGCCCGCAGCATGCCCGCGTAGCCGACGGCGACACTGACCAGGCAAAGGGCGAGAATCGTCTGCCCGTTCGCCGACGAGAACACGTCAAGGTAGTCCGGGTTGAGCCCCCTGACGGCGAGGATGAGGACCAGCGGCAGCGCCGCGATGATGCGCGCCGAGAGCACGTTCTTGGCCTGGTGCGCGCGCAACTCGCGTTCGAGATTGATGGACTGCCGCACGGATCGGCTGAGACTGTCCAGGACGGTACTGAGGTTGCGCCCACCGACGCGGTGGGACATCAACAACGCTGCGGCGACCGTGTCGAACACCGGGTCAGCAAGCTCCTCGCGAGCACGCCGGACGCCTTGATCGAAGCCACTGATGCGCAACTCCCGAGCCAGGTCACCGAATGTTGGCCGAAGGATATCGGGGCCGTTCCGGGCCAGCGACGTGACCGCTTCCTCGACGCTCATTCCCGTCCTGACGGAGGCGCGCAGCGCATCGACGGCATCGGCCAGGGCCAGTTGGATTGCCTCGCGGCGGCGTTCGTGTCGATTGTGGAAGTACCAGCCAGGAAGCAGCAGGCCGACCGCGAACGCCGCTCCGCTGACGGCGGGCCAACCCAGCGCGAACTGGACGAAGACCGTCGCCGCTACTCCAGAGACAACGCAAAGGACCACGAACTCCCGCGGTGCGATGCCGATCACGCCATTGCGCCGGAGATAGTCGTCCAGCCGCTCGGTGAGGGTGGCGCGGCTTTCGGCGCGAGGCGCCGTCCAGCGCTCGGTCGAGGACATGAAGATGAGCAGCACGCCCGCAGCGAAGGTCACGGATAGGATCAGCGGCACGGGCAGACTCCCTTCACTCTCATGCTGGTTGCGGGAGGTCCAATTGCAGTCCAAGTCGGCCTGCTCATCGCTCCAACCTCCGGCCGCTCCGCTCCAATTCCCGGTGTGCCGGGGCGGTGGCGTCTTCGAACCGGTCCCAGGAAAACGTCCCGCCATGCAGCTGGGCCGCGAACCGAGGACGGATCCCGGTCCAGCGCAGCGCGCCCTCGCTCCAGGTGAACAGGTCGCTGCCCGCCACGGTGTCGCCCTCGAGGCCAGTGACTTCGTAGATGCTGGTGACCACGCGGCGGTCGCTCGCTGGTTCCAGGCGAAGGTGGACCACGAGGTTGAGCGCCTCGGCGATCATCTCGGTCACGGCTTCGGCCGGGAGTGACTCGTCGGCCATCATGGCGTACATCCGGAGCTTCGACAGGGCCTGGCGAGGGCCGTTCGCATGGATGGTGCACATCGAGCCGTCGTGGCCGCTGTTCATCGCGGACAGCATGTCCAGGGCCTCGGCGCCGCGGACCTCGCCCACGATGATCCGGGTGGGCCGCATGCGCAGCGCGTTCTTCACGAGGCTGCGGATCGGGAAGGCCCCGACGCCCTCAATGTTCGACAGGCGTGACTGAAGGGCGACGCAGTCGGGGAGCATCGACTCCAGTTGCAACTCCCCGGTCTCCTCGATGGTTACCACGCGTTCGTCGCCAGCGGCAATGGAGGCGCCGAGAGCGTTCAGGCAGGTGGTCTTGCCGCTCCCGGTGCCGCCCGAGATGAGCATGTTCAGGCCCGCCTGGACGGCGGCTTCCAGAAACGCCGCTGCCTCAGGGCTGAGCGTGTCGAGCGCTACAAGGTCGTCGAGCGTCCGCGCGCGAAGCAGGAACTTGCGCACTGTCACGTGCGTCCAGCGAGACGTGAGCGGCGGGATGACGGCGTTAAGGCGAGAACCGTCGGGAAGCCGGGCATCGACGAGGGGGCTGGTCTCGTCGAGCCGGCGCCCGAGCCGTCCGATGGCGCGACGTACGATGCGGAGCAGTTCGGCGTCGTCCTCAAAGAAGACATCAGTCAGACGCTTGCGGCCGTGTTCAATGGCGAAAACACGATGCGGACCGTTGACGATGATCTCCTCAACAGCCGGGTTGTCGAGCAGAGGCTGGAGCGGTCCGAGACCGAGGATTTCGTCCGCCAACCGCTGGGTGAGGCCGTCCGGATCCGGAATCGTTGGCTCCCCAACGGCTGCAGCGCGGTGGTTGGCGGCATCGACCAGGCTACGGACGACACTCCGAACCCGCTCGGCCTCGGCGCCGTCCGGCGCGGCGAGGCCGTCCAGGTCGATGACCTTGCGGAGTTCCTCGCGAACCTCCTCGCGGAGGGCGTGCTCTCGGCTGGGTGTTGGTGCCAGGGCCATGTCATCGCCTCGCTTCCACTGGCGATCGCCGCCAGCGTGAGCGCTGCGGCTTCTGGGCCAATCGGCGATCTGCAGCGGCGGTGGTCTCGGAGGAAGTCAGAGCGTTCGCCACGGCTCTTAGCTCGCGTGCCGCCGCTCCGCCAACGGTCGTCAAGGGCACCTGCTCGCTGACCGCGACCCGGGCCGCGCGTCGATCCTCGGGAATGGTTCCCAGCACCCGGACACCGAGTGCTCGCTGAACTTCTGGCGCGGCATAGTGGCCCCGTCCGACATGCCGGTTGATGACGACGTCGACCCGGTCAGTTGTAATGCCGCCCGACTCCTGCAGATAGCGCAGGCAGGAGCGGGCGTTCCACAGGCCGGCGAGGTCTGCCGTCGTCACCACGAGGACCTCGTCAGCCATCCGCAGCACGGCGTTGGTGACATGAGAAGCTACGCCCGCGAGTGTTTCGCCGAGGTCCACGACGACCGATTCGAAGGAAGGCTCAAGCTCGCGAATCGCCGCGGCCGCTTGTTCCGGCACGAGGCGGTCACGGATTTCCGGCCGCTCGATCCCGGCTAGCACGTGGAAAGAGCCCGCGGCCTGCAACTCGTCGTCCAGCGAGGCAACCTCGCCAGCGCGCGTTCCGACGGTGAGCCCAACCAGTCCCCGACGCGGATCGAGGTCGAGAAACGGGCAGATAGCTCCGCCGCGCAGGTCAGCATCAACGAGCAGCACGCGGCGGCCCATTGCTGCGAATGCGGAAGCAAGACCCATTGCCATCGTCGTAGCGCCAGGGGCGCCCTTGCCGCTCACCAGGGCGATGACCCCTCGTCCGCGGCCGTCGCAGCTCTCTCGGGCGCCGCCGGCCGCCGCCTCTATCGGCCGCTTGTCGTCCGAAACGGCTCCTCGCTCGATTGCCTGCGCAAGTGCCGCCACCACTTCGGGTTGGCCGCTTCCGGATGGGAGCAGGTACGCGTGCCCGTTGTAGCGCGCCACGTCGGATGGATCGACGAGGAGCACTAGCGGCACACCTGCTTCTCGCACCGCAATGAGTGCGTCAGCGGAAAGGCGGTGGAGGTCGGCCGAGGCCAGGACCGCATCCACTTCCACCGCCTGTTCCACGAGGGACGGGGCATCGAGGCATCGCCCGGCGACCA
Source organism: bacterium (assembly GCA_017308185.1). Classification (GTDB taxonomy): domain Bacteria; phylum Chloroflexota; class Dehalococcoidia; order Tepidiformales; family Tepidiformaceae; genus JAFKFP01. The sequence goes on from JAFKFP010000080.1 coordinate 5,431, forward strand.
CGAACTTATCCGCCGCCAGCCCGGCCAGCAGTCGCCGTTCCCTTTCGGGATTGCCTATGCCGACCAGGACGCGAGGCTTGTGCGGCGTGGGTGTCTCATGCATGGGAGTGATCCCTTCCCAGTCAGGGCGGCGGCGGCGAGCCGCTCTCCTGTCGCGCTAGGAGGACGACCGTCAGTTCCGCATTGACCAAGGCGTTGGCGATACGCTCCGCCTCGCTTCGCGGGACTGCCAGGGTGACATTGGTGACCTCGCCGGCGGCTTCTGTCCCATCTGCTGATGACGACCGGACAATTCCGCGCTCCAGCGAGACATCGAACACGACGGCCCGCTCCAGCAACGTTACGGTGATGCTCTCGGGCTTGCCGGCGTTGGTGGTCGCGAGCAGCGAGACGGCGTCGGTCGGTCGCAGTCCGGGGAAGATCGTGCCCGTCTCGACCGGGATGGTGACCGCCACCTCGTCGGCGCTGAGCACCGGACCTGTGGTGAGGTCGGGACGCACGAGCAACTCACCGGCATGAATAGCGGTGTTTGTGGTGCGGCCGACCGCTGCGTCCAGGTTGGTGTCGTCTAGCGCGAGCGTCGCGAGACCGCCAGTCAGACGCGCTTCCGACAGGGTGAGGTCGCTGCGCTGGATGACGTGACCTGGCGGGATGTCATGGGCGGCGACGAGCAAAGTCGTCGTGTCAGTCGCGCCCTGCCAGAGGACGAGACCGCCGGCTACCGAGGCTGCAACCAGCGCGATGCCGGCCACCATCCGACGGTCGATGTGGAAGGGAAGGGCTACACCCGCCCGGCGGCGTGCGCCGGGCACGGCTGCCATGGCTCCAGCTCCGTCTGCATATGACACCTCGCTCGCGGAATTTGTTCAGCGCGAGCGGCAGAATGCCATAATGCGAACCGCGTTACGCGGTCGTTCAAAATGCATTGAGTTCAACCGAGAGAATTTGGCGAAGAATTTACGGGCGTGCAACGGATATGCCGCAGCCAGTTTGCAAGGGTTAAGAACTAGCCAAGAGGTCCGCGGTGCGGCCCGCGCGGACCACGCGCAGGCCATTGGCTACTGCCAGAAGCTCGCTCCCCTCGTGGGCCGTCACGGCCACGGCGACAGTGAGCAGTCCGAGGCCGGCGCCAGGAATGAGCACTGCCAGCAGGCAGAGTGAGAATGCGATGTTCTGGCGTGATATTCGTCGCGCGCCCGCGCCGAGTCGAAGCGCATACGCCGCTTGCTCGAGGTCGTCGGCCATCAGGGCGACGTCTGCGGCCTCTATCGCCGCGTCCGAACCAGCAGCTCCCATCGCGATACCAACAGTCGCCTCGGCGAGGGCCGGGGCGTCGTTGACGCCATCGCCGACCATCGCTACGCCGCCATACTGGTGCTTCAGCTCTCGCAGCGCAGCCACCTTGTCCGCTGGCTTCAGGCCAGCACGTACATCGTCAATTCCGAGTTCGGCCGCGATTGCGTTCGCCGTCCGGGCGTGGTCACCGGTCAGCATCACAACCCGTTCGATTCCCGCTAGATGGAATGCCTCGATCGCTTTCCGGGCGTTGGGGCGCACCTCGTCGCGCAAGGCGAGGAGCGCGAGCGCTTCGCTGCGCGTTCCGACGAGTACCACCGTCTTGCCTTGCTCCTGCAGTTGCGCGGCAAGGAACGCGGCCTCCCCAAGGTCGGCCCCGAGTTGATCAAAGAGTCCCACGCTCCCGATGTGGACTTCGCGGCCCTCGACCATGGCACGAGCGCCCGCTCCTGTGAGGGCCAGGAACTCCGAGGATTCGGGCAGGTCGAGTCCGCGGGCACTCGCCGCTTCCACCACGGCCCTCGCCAGCGGATGCTCGGAGAAGTGCTCCACCGCAGCTGCGAGTCGCAGGGATTCCTCTTCAGTGACATTGGCAAGCGGGATCACGTCGGTAACTGCGGGCTTGCCATGCGTCAGCGTTCCGGTCTTGTCGAAGGCGATGACCTTGATACTGCCGAGGTTCTCGAGGTGCATACCGCCTTTTATGAGAACCCCACGGCGGCCAGCTGTGCCGATGCCCGTGGCCATCGCAACCGGCGTACTCATAACCAGAGCGCAGGGAGCCCCCGCCACCAGCAGTGTGATGGCCCTTGTCCGCCATTCGGATCCGTCCGCTCCCAAGAGTTGCGGGATAATCGCGACGGCAACTCCAGCGAGGAGCAGCGCGGGACTGTACACGCGGCCAAAGCGCTCGATGAACCGTTGCGCCCGACCCTTCTGCTCCTGCGCCTCCTCTACAAGGTGGATGATCTTGGAGAGCGTGTTGTCGGCGAAGGCATTGGTCACTTCAATCTGTATTGCGCCCTGGGCATTCAACGTTCCCGCGAAGACCTTGTCGCCTTCTGCCTTATCGACCGGCACGCTCTCTCCCGTTACCGCCGCCTCGTTCACGCTGGATCGGCCCGCCCGGATCACCCCGTCGGTGGCGATACCCTCGCCGGGTCGGACCACGAACACATCCCCAGGCTGAAGGTCCCCCGCGGGGACGACGTGTTCGACGCCATCGCGGAGCACCCGAGCTTCCTTGGGTGCGAGGTCCAGCAAGGAACGAATCGCCGACCGGGTGCGCACGAAAGTGAACGACTCGATCGCCTCGGCGCCCCCGTAGAGGAAGACTAGAAAAGCCGCTTCTTCCCATGCTCCGAGCGCGGCGGCCCCGGCCGTCGCGGACGCCATGAGGAATTCGATGCCGATCTCCCTGCAGTGGATGAGCTCCTCAAGTCCTTCCTTGAACCACCAGTAGCCGGCGCACGGCATAGACAGTAGATAGAGGCCAATCGCGACTGGCTGCTCGACGACGCCGGCGCGTTCGAGAGCGAATGTCAGGGCCAGCAGAACACCCGATAGCGCCGCGCCAAGGATGGGCGGGAAGCGCCACCACGGCCCGCTAAACGTCTCCTCACGTTCTTCGCTCCCTTCGTCGACCCGCCGGCGCCCGTCGTCCTCGGCGTTGGCAGGAGCGGCATGGCCGTCCTTCGGTTCCGTTAGATCACCCGGCGTTGTGCTCAATTGCTCGTCTCCCGGCACCGTCGCAGAACGTTGTCCTCAGCGACTGAACCGCTATCATTTCATTGAGTGCTGAAATGATAGCCGAGAACAGGAGCACCGTCATGACGCAGATAGATCCCGCCAGTCAGGCCACATTTTTTCGCGGGCTCGCCGATCCTGCCCGACTGAGTCTGCTCCTGGCTCTAAGGCAGCGGCCGTGCTCCGCCGGCGAACTCGCCCGCGACTGCTCCCTCAGCGCGTCGAATGCGTCCAACCATCTTCAATGCCTTCTTGAATGCGGCCTTGTGGCAGTGCAGGCGCAGGGACGCCACAATGTCTATTCGCTGGCCGACCCGCTGATTGCCGGGCTTCTTGAGGTAAGCGAGCGGATAGTGGGTGGGCCTGCTGGGGCCCTCATCGAGGCGTGTCGCAGCTACGGCGCACCGTCGCGACGGAGCCTGCGAGCGACAATGCCGGAGCCGCCGGTGGCGGCCGGCAAGGCGAGGCTTCCCCGCCCCGTGCCGAGTCGCTCGTGACCGGCCAAGTAAGCGCCAACGGCGACAGGCGACCGACGCCGGATAGTAAGGATACGCCCGCGATCCGGACGCGCGGACTGACCAAGTCCTACGGTGAGCGGCGCGGGGTCTTCGATCTCGATCTCGAAGTCCGCCAGGGCGAGATCTTCGGCTTCCTCGGACCGAACGGCGCGGGCAAGACGGTCACCATCCGGGTGCTCCTCGATTTGATCCGCCCGCAGCGCGGCCGCGCTGAGGTCTTCGGACTCGACAGCAGGCGAGATGCGGTGGCCATCCACCGAGCGGTCGGTTACCTGCCGGGCGAGCTGGCGCTGGAGCCCCGGCTCACGGGGCGGCAGATTCTCACGTACCTCGGCAATCTCCGTGGCGGCGTGGAGTGGTCGTTCGTCGAGCAGTTGGCTGGCAGGCTGGAGCTGAACCTCGAGCAACGCTTCGGCGAATACTCGCGCGGCAACAAGCAGAAGGTGGGGCTCGTCCAGGCATTCATGCACCGTCCGCGGTTGCTGGTACTCGACGAACCAACCGGCGGACTCGACCCGCTTCACCAGGAAACCGTGATGGAACTCGTACGCGAGGCGCGGGACGAGGGCGGCAGCACCGTCTTCTTCTCCTCTCACATCCTCAGCGAAGTGCAGTCTCTCTGCGAGCGGGTGGGTTTCATCCGCGAGGGCCGGCTCGCGCAGTTAGGCCCCGTCGACGAGTTACCGGGCATGAACTCATACACGGTCGAGGCCGAGCTTGGCAGGCCGGTGCCGCCGGAAACCATCTTCTCGATCGAGGGCGTTTCCAACGTAAAGGTCGAAGGGAGCTCGGTGAGCTGCACGCTGCGTGGCGACATGGCCCCGCTCATCCAGGCACTCTCGCCCTACGAACCCCACCGGCTCGTCAGCAGGGAGCCCAGCCTCAGCGAGCTATTCCTGCACCTGTACGGGGCGTCAGGTGACGGGGACCGAGACGCGGGCGACGGCGAGCAGTATGTCCGTCCCTCGAAGGAGGTTTGAGAAGCGAGATGTTCCGTTCTATCACTCTCGCCACGTTCCGTAGCAAGCGCCGGCCGGCCGTCGCGTGGGGAGCCGCGCTGGCCGCGTTCACCCTCCTCACCATGTGGTCGAACTGGCGGAGCGAGTACCCAACCGAAGAGGCTCGGCAGAGGCTGGCCGAGCAAGTGGAAGGTGGCCTCGCCTTCGTACAGGTCCTGTTCGGCGAACCCGAGCGGGTCGATGAGTTCCGCGGCCACCTCGAATGGCGCGGGCTTGGCCTCCACCCCCTGTTGCTCGGGCTGTTCATGGTCATGTCCGCCACCGCTGTGAGCCGCGGGGCGGAGGAGCGAGGTGAGCTGGACCTCATCCTCACCACCCCGCGCAGCCGCTCGCGGATCTTCATCGAGCAGGCGTCCGGCGTGGCGCTCGCCCTCCTGACCGCGTGTGCCTTCATTTGGTTCGCCGCGCTCGTGTCCGGGCTGGTCGCGGGCGAGCCGGTCCCGCCCCCGGGCCTGGCGCTACTCTCCATCGTCAACCTTGGGCTCGTGGCTGCGTTGTTCGGCGCGATCGCATTACTGGTCGCCCAACTTGTTCGCTCCCGCCGCGCCGCGGCCACCACCGTTGGCGCCATCCTGGTGGGTTCGTACCTCTGGTCGAACCTGGGGCTCGTAGCCGGCTCGCTTGAGGGCTGGCGTTGGCTCTCGCCGTTTTACCTCTACAGCCGGAGCACCCCGCTGGCGGACGGCCAGGTCTCGGCGTGGGCGCTCGGGCTGCTGACGGCTCTGACGCTTTCGTGCCTCGCCGGTGCCGGACTGCTCTTCACCCGCCGAGACGCCGATGCACCCGCATCCGTGCCATGGCCGGCGTTCATGAAGCGTGCTTCGAGGGGGCCGGGCCACGGCGCTGGCGGCACCCGGCTGTTCGGCGACAGTTTTCAGTGGGGTCTTCGCGCGGCACTTGGACAGACGCTCATCTGGGGGTTGGGGGCCGCCTCGTTTGCCGCGCTCTTCGCGGCCGTGACACCGGCGATCCGCCGGGGATTCGAGGACCTCTCCGAGGCGCGCGAAGCAGTCGCGCAATTCGAGTTCGACCTCACATCGGATGCGGGCATCATCAGCGCGCTGCTGTTCCTGGTCTTGCCGCTCCTTCTCTGCCTCTTCGCGGCCACAGTTACAACCGCCATGGCGAGCGAGGAACAATCAGGCAGGCTGGAACTCGATCTCGTCTATCCCGTTCGGCGCATTTCGTACTTCCTACAGCGGGCAACGGCGGCCCTTCTAGCCGTAGCCGTGGCCACGGCCCTTGCCGCCTCAGCCTTCCTGGTCTCTGCGTTCTTGATGGATTTCGATCTCGATTGGGCGAGGGCCATCCTTGCCAGCGTGCTGCTGGTGTTGCCGCCGTCGATCGTCGTGGCCTTCGGTTACGCCCTGGCTGGCTGGCGACCGCGTCTCGTCACCGGCGGAGTCGCCACGGCCCTGGCCGCGTCGTTCTTCTATGACCTGCTTGCTCCAGCCCTCGACCTGCCGGGTCCGCTGCGGAAGCTCTCCATCTTCCAGCTCTACGGACAGCCACTCCTCGATGGGGTTCGGTGGGTGGACATGGCCGTGATGCTCGCCCTGGTTGTCGCGTTTCTGGCCGTCGGGGCTTTCAAGTTCGAACGAAGAGACATCCTCAAATGAGCCGCAACAGCAACCGAACCATCGTCCGATCCTTGGCGCGGCTTTGATGCTTCCTGTCCTCGCTATCGAGATGGACATCGATCCCACGATGGCTGAACTCGGGCCATTCACCTTGGCATGTGTTTCTTACGACTGGAGTGGCGCATTTTCCGCTCGAGGAGGGCAAGGCCCGACGGTTCCGGCCCGGAATAGCGTCGCAATGACGATGAGGGCGGGGTTGTTCGGAAGACGCACCCTCGGCATCTATGGAGCATCACGCGTTTCCCGGCCCCGCGCCAAGCCAATCGTCGCCCACCGGGCATGCCTCTCACTGTCTGGACGAGTGCGTTGCCCGTGACGGGTGCGAGCCGGCGGTTAGATGAGTGCGATCTTTGCGGACCTTACGAGGACGCGAGGCTTGCGGTCGAGATTTCCGATCCCGCGCGGTCGGGTGAGCCCGCGACAACGGGTTCACCCGACGCCCCATGTGACCCGCTCACCCCCACCCTTT
>JAFKFP010000017.1 GCA_017308185.1 bacterium
GATCGCAGGCTTGACGAAGCAGGCGATGGCGGAAAGCGCCGAACAGCTTCTGGCCGGAACTGGCTGGCTTCCGTCCCTGCTGCGTACCGAGCGGCCCCCATGGCTGACCGACGCGCAGCCGGAAATCCCCGCCATGGCCGAGGACATGACGGAGGCCGACAGCGCCGAGACGGTGGAGGATGAGCATTTCGCCGTCGCGGCGGAATAACCGGCAGGCCGGGATCGCGTCAGCGATCCCGGCTTCTCTTTCCGAAAAAAACGCGGCCGCGCGGCTTCACCGCGCGGCCGGAACCTCGACCGGCCAACGGGTCAGGAACCATGTCGATGATCGACAACGCAGCGATAGAAGCCCATTATTGGCAAATCGCGTTGGGGCAAGGGAGACAGCGGCGAACGGCCATAAGCCGTCAAGGAGCAGGATCATGGTCACGGTGATGTTGATGAGCGTGGTGTTGATCGCAGGATTGTGCGTCCTGGCCTACACGCTCGCCGTCTATGCGCTGCCATTTATGCTCGGATTGACCGCCGCGCAGTTCGCCTACCAGACCGGCTCCGGCCTGATCGGCGCGGGACTTGTCGGCCTCGTCGCCGCTGGCGCGGCCTTCGGCATTCTAGCGCTTCTGTTCGACTCGTTGCGCTCCCCGATCCTGCGCCTGATCGTGGCGCTGATCTTCGCCGCACCCGCTGCCGTCGCCGGATATGCGCTTGTCCACGGCATCACCAAGGAATCCGTGCCGTCCGAAATCTGGCGGCAAATCTTCTGCATCGTCGGCGGCGGCTTCGTCGGCATTTCCGCCTTGGTGCGGCTGGCAGCACCTTTGCCGGGCGGCGCTGCGCCTGTTCGATAGTGCTGGGCGTGGAAAAACAGCGGGGCGCGGATTAATCCGCCCGCGATATTCACAACGGTTATGGTGCGTATAACTCAAGAGTGGATGGACATAGTACGCATCGTTTTGTCGGGTGCGTGATCTCCAAAAGGCTAAGAGGCATATGTCACACTATCGAGCACAGTTTCTAGGCGTCTGCTTTGCGACGATCTCCGCGCTGATATTCGGTCCAACTGCGCCCAAAGCTGAGGTGGCTCTTGGAACGACGCAAAACGTCTCTTTGGATCAGTCAACGGTCAAGAAGGTGATCGACGGCATCGCCGTTAAGTTGCGCGAAGATTATGTGTTCCCTGACAAGGGCGTGCAGGCAGCGGATGCGCTGGAGAAGGCGCTGACAGAGAACGCCTATGCCGGCATCACCGACCCAAGCAAGTTTGCGACGCAACTAACCGAACAACTTCGGACGATCACCAAAGACAGCCATATGAGGGTGATCTTTGGATCGCCATTCCGTAACCAGCCTCCGCCATCCGCACCACAAGATGCTGGCTTTGAGGTGAAGCGGCTGAACGGCAATGTCGGATACATCCACTTGGCGCGGTTCGTTCCACCCGATGTCTTCAAGCCGGCGGCGGACGACGCCATGCGCAAACTTTCGGACACCACCGCGCTCATCATCGACATGCGCGACAACGGCGGCGGGCATCCGGCATCCGTCGCTTACCTTGCCAGTTTCTTTCTCGATCCGGGCAAGCGTGTCCATATCAACGACCTCATCTGGCGCAATCGGGGGACTTCGACTTTCAGAACGGAAACGTTTTGGAGTTCGCCGACGCCGGTGCGCTATCTCGATAAGCCGGTCTATGTGCTGGTTGGTCCGAAGACCTATTCGGCAGGAGAGGAATTTGCCTACGATCTTCAAGTGCTCAAGCGCGCAACGATTGTTGGAGAAACGACGCGCGGTGGAGCGAATCCGGGCGGTTTGAACGATCTTGGCTCCGATCTCTTTGTTGTTGTGCCGACCGGCAGGGCTGAAAATCCAATCACGCACGGCAACTGGGGTGGCGTTGGCGTCCGCCCTGACGTTCAGACTACTCTCGGGGCTACTGAGGAAACGG
>JAFKFP010000018.1 GCA_017308185.1 bacterium
GCAGCATCCGTGACGATGTTCGTGGCGATGAAAATCGCCGCGAACACGACGGTGACTGCCTCGACAACTGCGTAATCGCGGTTTGTAGCCGCCTGCAGGAGCAGTTGGCCGATGCCGGGCCACGCAAAGATGACCTCGATAATCACCGTGCCGCCGAGAAACACTGGCCATGTGAGGCCCAACATCGTGACGATGGGCACGAGGGCGTTGCGTAACATGTGGCGGGTAGTCACGAGGTAGGCCGAGAGCCCCTTCGCGTTTGCCGTGCGGATGTAATCCTCGCGAGATACGGAGATGACGGCCGACCGCGTGATACGCGCCTGCGCGGCGATGGAGTACCACGACATGCTCAGGACAGGCAGAACGTAACTCTTCCAGCCTTCGTTCCCGGAGACCGGGAACCAGTGCACTTTCACGGCGAGCGCCCAGACCAGGACGAGCGCGATAACGAAGCTTGGTGCGGCCTGTCCCGTCGTGGCGAGGAGTCGCACGCCGAAATCAGTTCGGGTGCCGGGCCGCGTGCCTGCGATGACACCAAGCGGCACCGCCACGATGAGCGCGAACAGAAACGCGATGGCGGCGAGCTTTGCGGTTGCTGCGAGCTTGGTGATGGTGAGGTGGACGGCGTTGACGTGGTACATGTTGGATTTGCCAAAGTCGCCCGTCACCGCGCGGCCAAGATACTGGCCGTACTGTTCGAGCACGGGCTTATCCACGCCGAGCTCTTTCTCCATCGCAGCGTGCTGCTCGGGAGTGAACCCGATCGGGAGATAGGCGAGCGTCGGGTCACCAGTCGCCCGGATAGCGATGAATACGAAGGTGATCACGACGAAGAGGGTCACGACCAACCAGAGCAATCGCTTGGCTAAGAACGCAGTCATTCGGCTGGCTCCTGAAATTGGACCGTTGGTCTCGCGGTTCGCCAACCAAACGGTCGGCTAAGTCTATGCACGGTGCGGTAGGGGGTCAACCGGAAACGCACCGTAATGGTAAGCATGCGATACCGTTCCCCGTAAGAGAAATCCCCAATACACCAAAGAAGACCGTGTGGAACTTCGTCCGTCGCGCAACTGCTCGGCCCGGCAAGGACTCGATAGCGGGGTTGCGTCTGGCCGCTGCCCCTCGAATGACGCGGTGCGAGCACGGAAATGGGCCTTCTGTCGACGACAGCCTGCGGCGCGGCGATCGCCACGTTAGCAAACAAACGGTTGACAGTTGATCGAAACGGGCGATAGTATCGCGCCCAGTTCCCAGGAATTTTCAAGGGGGAGACACTGAATGTCGGAGTACATTGGTTACTGGCAGCGCCGCATTAGCCGCAGGCGCGCGCTGGCTGCAGGCACTGCCCTCGCGGGCGCGAGCCTGCCCCTGGTCGGTGTGGCATGCGGAAGCAGTTCGAGTAAGGATTCGACCCCGACGGCGCCGGCAGGGACATCGAGCGCAGCGGCGTCGCCGTCTGCATCGAACGGGACCGCGAAGCCAAGCACGGCATCGGCCAACGTGGGTATCGGCCTTCAGTTTGGCACCAACTTCAACCCGTTTCAGACGGGCCAGGTGCAGGGCTACTACTTTGCACAGGTATTCAACTCGCTCTTCGAGTGGGGATTCGACTCGAAGGCGCAGCCCTCGCTCGCGCAGAGTGTTGAAGCGGCCCCTGACGGCCTGAGCATGACGTTCAAGCTGCGGCCGAATGTCGAGTTCCACCACGGAGGGACACTGACATCGGAAGACGTTGCCTTCAGCTTCGAATTGGCCACGCAGGCGACATCGAAGTTGTCACAAAGCGACTTCAAGGCCATCGATTCGGTGACGACGCCGGACCCGCAGACGGTGGTCGTGAAGCTGAAGCAGGTGGATGCCACGTTCGCGGCCGATGCTTACGGGGCCGCGCTGCTCGTGGTGCCGAAAGCCTACTGGACATCAGCGGGCGGCGCCGA
>JAFKFP010000019.1 GCA_017308185.1 bacterium
ATGCGGGCCTGGCTGTGGGCAGCTTCACGCCCGAGCGCGACTTCGCCTTCAAGGGAATCGAACGCGACGCCATAGCGGACGAGATCGGCGACGCGCGCCGGCCCTTCGAAGCAGAGGATGCGGGCCGCGGCTTCATCGACGAGGCCGGCCCCGGCCTTGATGGTGTCCTCGAGGAGCATGGCGGGTGCATCGAGTGGGCCGATTGCCGCTGCGATACCACCCTGGGCCCAGCGCGTGTTGCAATCGTCGATGCTGCCTTTGGTGAGGACGAGGACGGGGCCGAGCTTGCGCGCTTCGAGGGCGACGAAGAGGCCGGAGATGCCGCTCCCGAGGATGATGACGCGGGCGTCGTTGGCTTGTGCCATGGGGGTTAGTGTAGATCCTACACTAAGTCGTGGACAATCCCGATGTCGTCTCAACCTACCGTGGCGTCTGCCAATAGCGTGGTTGGGGACGTGGTCGCCTTTAGGTCGTAGTAGTTGGCGAGTAGAACCGAGGCGTCATCGGGCAGTTGCCCGGATGTCTTCCGCAACAGTGTCACGGCAAGGAGATCCGTCCCATGGACGCTGAAAACCAGCGCCTCGGTTTGGATCAACAGCCACAGGATCGTCAGGGCTATCCCGACGATGAGTCCCACGGCCCCAGCACCCCCGCTGCCGTTGGCCAACGCCGCGATGCCACCGATCACCAGCAGAAGTCCGAGTACGAGCACCCACGTAGGGAGCCGCTTGGTCCGCACACCGGCCGAATCGACATCCTCAATCAGTGCTGAGCGCACCGACCGTCCTGAAGGGAACACCCAGAGGATACGGTCTCGGCCAAATTGGATTAGTCGCCGGTTGGTCAAATGAAGGCCCAGATCTTCTAGGTGCCCGGTGAGGCGGTCACGCCGAATGCTCGCGAGAACCGCTTCGCCTCCAAGGCGTTTTAGGCCAGTGCCCGCGACGATGACATCGCCGCCCATCGCGGTAGAACCGTTCGCACCGTTAGAACTCGTTCGACGTGGAGAAGCGGATCCGAACGGATTGTTGCTTTCAGTAGTCATGCGTTTACCCCTCTGCCGCGGAATTCTAGCAACGCGCATCTCGATGTCAACAATATGCAATGATCGAGCAGGAGCGCATTCCCGAGTTCGCGTATAGTTGGGGATGGTGTGCCGAGCGCACGCAGACTGTCTCGGAGATCGAACATGGCCCTCATCCCCATCAGACGCGCCGGAGACCCGGTGCTCCGCGAGACGGCGCGGCGCGTCCGTACGATCGATAACTCCATCAAGCGGCTGATCGAAGACATGTGGGAGACGATGTACGACGCGCCGGGCGTGGGCCTGGCTGCACCGCAGATCGGGATCCCGCTGAAGGTCATCGTTATAGACACGGGCGAGGTGGAACCGATCGCGCTCGTGAACCCGGAGATTGTCAAACGCTCCGGCGAACGGCGCCTGGATGAGGGCTGCCTCTCGGTGCCCGGGTTTCGCGGCGAGCTGACACGTTCGACCAAGGTGACGGCGCGCGGCATCGACCCGGCGACGGGGAAGGAAGTGCGCGTGAAGGCGGAGAATAACGTGTTCGCCCAGGCGCTTGAACACGAAATCGACCACGTCAACGGCATCCTGTATATCGACTACCTTTCGGGGCCAGAGGCGCTGATCCCACTGACGGACGCGCCTGAAGTGCAACGCTAACAACCGCGGGGGCAGCATGTTCATTGAATCAATCAGCGCGCGAGAGATCCTCGATTCGCGCGGGAACCCAACCATCGAAGCGTTCGTCTCGCTCGCCGACGGCACCGTCGGGAAGGCAGCGGTGCCATCGGGCGCCTCGACGGGCGCGCACGAAGCGGTCGAACTGCGCGATGGCGACCCTCGGCGATATGGCGGCAAGGGCGTGCTGAAGGCGGTCCAGAACGTCAACGGGCCGATTGC
>JAFKFP010000081.1 GCA_017308185.1 bacterium
CTCGACGAACGCCTCCTGATAGGCCTCTGCCGTGCCGTAATAGTCCAGGTGGTCCGGTTCCACGTTCGTGATCACCGCAACCGCCGGCGCGTACTCATGGAACGCGCGCTTGTACTCATCGGCCTCCACCACGCAGAGTTCGCCTTCGCCCCACGCAGCGTGGCCATCGAGGTCGATGCTTTCGCCTCCGAGAAGGTACATCGGGCGCCGCCCCGCCTCGCGCAGGATGAACGCGATGAGGCTCGACGTCGTAGTCTTGCCATGCGAACCCGCCACAGCGATGACGCGCTTTCCCTCCATCAGCCGCGCGACCATTTCAGCACGGAGGATGACCGGGATACCCCGGCGGCGGGCTTCGGCGATCTCCGGGTTGTCATCGTTTGCAGCGGCCGTCGTCACCACCAGTTCGGGATTGCCGAGGTTCGCGGCGTCGTGCCCTTCGAACACCACGCCGCCTGCGCGCTCCACCTTCGCGGTGAGTGCGGAACGGCGCAGGTCGCTGCCAGTCACCTCCACGCCACGTTCGCGCAAGAGCAGCGCAATCGCCGACATGTGCATGCCGCCGATACCCACAAGATGGACCGGGCCACGCAATGGGGCGGTCATGTCGCCATCTCCACGCACAGCTTCGCGATGTCGTGCGCGGCGTGGGGCCGCGCGAGTGCCTTTGCCGCGGCAGCCATCGCCGCGAGCCGCTCTTCGTCGTTCATCAGGCCGAGCACGAGGTTCTCCAGGCCGCGCAGTGCATCCTCTTCAACCACCACAGCCGCCCCGTGATCCGCGAGCCAGCCGGCGTTGGCGCGCTGGTGGCCGCCGGCGAACGTGCCGGGCACCAGCACCGCGGGCAACCCTGCGACGGTGAGTTCGCCCAATACGCTGGCCCCGGCCCGCATGATCGCAAGGTCGGCCGCTGCCATAAGCGCAGGGAAGTCTTCGCTGTAGACAGCGACGTGGTAGCGCGTCACGAGACCCGCACCCAACGCCTGCGCGTAGCCGGCTGCTTCGTCGTAATCAGCCGGGCCCGTGACGTGGAACACCGTGAACTCCTCAACGAACCCGCGCAACGCTCGGAATGCAGCCTCGTTGATGGCGTGCGCGCCCTGCGACGCCCCTGCGATGAGGAGCACCCTTTCGCCGGGTGGCACGGCAAGTTCGGCACGAGCGCCATCGCGCGTGATGTCGAGGAACTCCGGCCTCACCGGGTATCCCGTGACGACCGTCTTCGAAGCCGGGAGCGAACTGAGAGCGGCGTCCGTCGTGGTGGCGATCCGGGTCGCGAGCCGCCGCTCAGCTTTCACCGCCCAACCAGGCTCCACGTCCGGGAGGTAGACGATCAGCGGGACCCGCAAGAGCCGCGCCGCAACGCAACACGGGAAGCTCCCGTAACCGCCCGTGCTAAACACCACATCTGGCTTGAATCGCCGCAGCTTGCGTGCTGCAACGAAGACGCCGCGTGCAAGCTGCACCGCGCTCCGCGCCAACTGGAGTGGGTTGCGCCCCCGGACCGGCGCTGCCGGCACGCGCTCGAAGTCCACCCCGTATGCCGCCACGCGAGTGCTTTCACCGCGGTTGTCGGGACCGAAGAAGCGCACCTCGAGGTCACTTCCGGTCGCAGCGCGCATAGCGTCGAGGACCGCCATCGCAGGCAGGATATGGCCCCCCGTGCCGCCGCCGGTCAGCGCAAGTCTCATCGCTTCACCCGCTTTACAATGCGCCGGACGCGCTGCACCGGTGCGCTATCCCGATAGCTCACGCCGGACTGGTAACGGGAGATGCTGATGAGGATTCCCATGGCCAGCAGCACCGCAGTTAGCGCGTTGCTGCCATAGCTCAGGAACGGGAGCGGCACACCCGTCAGCGGGATCGTCCGGGTGATGCCGCCGATGTTGAGCAGCGCCTGCACTGCGATCCACGTGGTCACGCCCGTTGCCAGGAGCCGCCCGAATTCATCCTCGCTGCGCCGCGCGATCTGGAAGCCGCGGTACATGAGCGTCATGAAAAGGATCACGAGCGTCACCGTGGCAAGCAGGCCCAACTCTTCGCCGATAATCGCGAACACGCCATCCGTATGGCTCTCCGGAATGTAGAAGAACTTGGCGCGGCTGGCCCCGAGGCCGAGCCCGTGGATGCCGCCGTTCCCCATCGCGATAAGCGACTGAAGGATCTGGAAGCCGCCCGCGGTCGAGTTGTCTCCCCCCGGGTGGAGGAAGTTGGCGATACGGTCTGCTCGATACCCGCCCATCATCGTTGCGAGCAGGAACACGGCGCCGATGCCGCCCGCCGCGAGCAGCGTCATCTGCCGGAGCGACGCCCCGCCGACCCAGAACATCGTCATCGTGATGGCGAGGATGATCAGCGTGGTGCCGAGGTTCGGCTGCAGCATGATCAGCGTGCACACCACGCCCACAATGATCAGGAATGGCACGAGACCGTACTCAAACGTGCGGATGCGGTCGCCCCGGCCCGCCAGCCAGGCCGCGAGGTAGATGATGACGCTCAGCTTGGCAAATTCGGCCGGCTGAAGGGTTACCGGCCCGGCGCCAATCCAGCGTTGCGCCCCGTGTGATGTGAGGCCCATGGCGAGCACGACCAGGAGGAGCGCGACGGTGACCACCATCAGTGGCACGGCGACCATCCGTAGCCGCCGGTAGTCCATGCGTGAAATCACGATCAGGCCAACGCCTCCGAGTGCAGCCCAGATGATCTGACGGATGACGTAGTAATACGGGTCGCCAAAGTCGGCGAGCGCTATGACGAAGCTAGAGCTGTACACCGCCACGATCCCCACAATCGTCAGCAACACCGTGAGCGCCACCAGCCAGAAATCCGGGGGGCCCGATTCGCGCCATGCACCCGGGCGAGAAATGGCTGCCATCAGTTGACCTCCTCCGAGAACCCATCGAGCCGGCGGACAAGCTCGCGGAAATGTTGGCCGCGGGCTTCGAAGTTCGGGTAGGCATCGAAGCTGGTGCCCCCCGGCGAGAGCAGTACCACATCGCCCGGCTGGACAAGGCTGGCGGCGCGCTCAACCGCGTCATCGAGCGTGGGTACGAGGTGGACCTCGCGCAAGACACCGAGCATGGCGTCGGCGAACTGCTCGCCGGCCTCACCGAAACAGACGACCGCGCGGCAACGCTGCTTCACCAGGTCCTGCAACCGTTCGAGGGGGAGGTTCTTGCCGCGGCCGCCGAGCAGGAGCACGACGCGCTCGTGGTAGGCCTCCATCCCCGCGATGGCGCGCTCGGGGCTCGTCGCGATGCTGTCGTTGATCCACAGCGCACCGTGAGCGCGTCCTACGGATTCGAGCCGGTGCGGGACGCCCCGGAACGTGCGGATGGCGGCGGCAATCGCGTTTCCACTGAAGCCGGCAGCCCGGGCAATCGCGCTCGCCATGACCACGTTCGCAAGGTTGTGGCGCCCTCGAAGGCCGATGTCGTTGCGCCGGGCCACGATCAGTTCGTCTGCGCCGATTCGCACGACAACGTTCGGCCCATCGAGCCAGCCACCATCGGCGCCGGCCGGCAGCGGGCCTGCGATCGACGTGCGCAGGACCCGCCCGCGGGCATCTGCGAGGAGCGCCGCACTCGTCGGGTCGTCGGCGTTCATCACCGCGATATCATCTTCGTGCTGGTACTCAAGGATGTGGCGCTTGAGGCCCACGTATTCGTCCCACCGGAACTGGTCGAGGTGATTCGGGGTCACATTCGTGATAGCCGCGATGTGCGGTGACCGGTCCGTGTACTGGAGTTGTGTGTGGCTGATTTCGAGGATGACCGTCGTGTCGGCTTCAATTTCATCGAGACGGCCAAGGAGTGCCTCTCCGATGTTGCCGCCGACGATGTGCTTCGCGCCTGACTCGCGCGCCATCGCGGCGACGAGCGCCGTCGTGGTGGTCTTGCCGCTCGATCCCGTGATCCCTACAACCGGCCCCGGACACAGTTGCAGGAAAAGGCGCATCTGCGATGTAGTCGGCACGCCTGCTGCGCGCGCCCGCGCCATCGCGGGGTCGCTACGCAGAATGGACTGCGACACCGCCACCAGGTCGAAGCCTTCGGGAGAAAGCAACGGCTGGCCCGTGACAACGCGGCCGACACCATCTGGGGCATGGGCCTTCGCCGCGGCCAGCGCAGCATCGGATCGCGTATCGGAAACCGTCACGTCCGCGCCGTAGCGCACCATGAACCGTGCGAGGTCGCGCCCCTCGATGCCCAGCGAGTACACCAGCACGCGCTTGTTGCGCAGCGTCGCGGGGTCGAAGGCGGGGGCCTGGCCATTCGTCGTGGTCATCATGAAGGCACCGCCAATGCGAAAGCGACGCCGAGCATCGCGCCAATAAAACCGATGAGCCAGAAGCGCGTGACTACCTGTGTTTCGGCCCAGCCGAGTTCCTCGAAGTGGTGGTGAAGCGGTGCACGGCGGAAGAGGCGCTTGCCGCGCGTGAGGCGGTAGTAGCCCACCTGCAGCACATCGCTGAAGCCTTCGGCGACGAAGATGATCCCGATGACGGGGAGCACGAGCCACTGGCCCGTCATGAGGGCGACGACGGCGAGGCTCGAACCGAGCGCGAGCGCGCCCGTGTCGCCCATGATCACGCGCGCAGGGTGCGCGTTGTACCACACGAAGCCGAGATTTGCTCCCGCGATGATGAACGCGAACGTTGCGACGTACAGCTGTCCCTGGATGAAGGCCACGATGCCGTAGGCGATAAACGCGATGAGCGTGGTGCCGCCGGCAAGGCCATCCAGCCCATCGCTCACGGCAACGCCCGTGGTTGTGAGGACGATTACAAGGACGGCGACGGGGATGTAACCCCAGCGGAGATCGTAGCTGCCCGACCACGGGACGTTGATCGAGGAGACCTCGATGTACTGGTAGAGAATGATGGCCGCCACAATCGCGAGAGCCGTGAGGAACCCGATCTTGAAGCGCCACGAGAGGCCCTTCTGCGTGCGGTGCTGCAACGTGCCCATGTCATCCACGAACCCGGCCGCGCCCGTGACCCCGATCATGGCCAGCGGGAGGAGGATCGACTGATGGTTCCACCAATCGACCGCGATCGCGGTCACGATGAACGCCGGCACCCAGATGATGAACCCACCGAAGGTAGGGGTGCCCGCCTTCACCTGATGCGATTGCGGCTGGTCCTCGCTGATGCTCTTGCCGGCCTTTTGCGCGCGCAGATACCGCACGATCGGCGCGCCCAGCGCGAGTGCCAACACGAACGTAATGCAACCGGACACGAGGGCGTGGATCATGCCGTACCCTCCAGCACCGGGATCACGGTCTCGAAGGCCGCGCCGCGCGATGCTTTCACGAGCACCGTGTCCCCCTCGCGCAGGAGGGATGCGGCTTCGGCAGCGGCGCTTTCTTTCGTCTCGAACCAGCGCACGTCGGCATGCCCGGCATCGCGCGCAGCCGCGGCCAGGACGCTGCATTCCGGCCCGATAGCGAAAAGGATGTCGCAGGCAGAGGCTGCGACCGCACCGGCCTTGCGGTGCTCGTCTTCTTCGTAGTCGCCGAGTTCCGCCATGCGCCCTATGAACGCGATGCGGCGCCCTTCGAGCGCGCCCAGCATGCGAAGCGCCCCTGCGAGCGACGCGGGGCTCGAGTTGTAGCGGTCGTCGATGATGGTGGCACCGGATGCCGCCCTGGCGACGCGCGCCCTCCCCGCTGTTTCGACGGCAGCGAGGGCATCGCGCGCGTCCGCGAGGTTCATGCCGAGCGCCAGCGCGGCGCCAACTGCGGCAAGCGCACCGGGGATGACATGGACGCCGGGCGCCGGGCACATCGCCGGCAGCGTTTCGCCGCCGTACGAGAGGTCAAACGCTGTGCCCGCAAGACCGCGGTCCACGACGTTCGATACTCGAAGCCTCGCGCCCGGCGACTCGCCAAACGTGAGGACATGGCTGGTGGCGCCGCCGAACTCAGCCGCAATGCGCGGGTCGTCGATGTTGACGAGGGCGGTCCCCGCGCGGGCAGCGTAGCGCCCGAGCGTAAGCTTCTCTTCAGCGATCGCTTCGATGCTGCCAAGTTTCGAAACGTGCGTGAGGCCGATGTTGAGGACGACGCCCACCTCCGGCTCGGCGATGCCGCACAGGTAGGCGATCTCGCCCTTGCTATCCATGCCGATCTCGAGCACAGACACTTCGTGCTCGCGGCGAAGGCTGAGCAGGGCCAGTGGCAGGCCCTCACGCGAGTTCAGGTTGCCTTCGCTGCGATGGGTGCGAAACCGAGCGGCGAGCAGGCCGGCGGTCAACTCCTTGGCCGTGGTCTTCCCCACCGTCCCCGTTATCCCCACCACTCGCGGGTTACACGTCTTCCGCCACGCATGCGCGAGTTGCCCAACAGCCCGCGTGGGGTCAGGCGCAATCACGATGGTCCGCCCTTGCCATTCACCGGAGGGCGCCACAGAGCAGATGACCGCTGCGGCGCCATGCTGCAGGGCATCATCCACGAAGGCGTTGCCATCGTGATGCTCGCCGGGGAATGCTGTGAACAACTGGCCGGCCTCGACCGACCGCGAATCTGCGGCCCCACCCGTGATCGCCACATCATCGCCGGCTCTTACTTCATAGCCAGCGCCCCGCATGGTCTCGGTTACAAACGCGGTGGTAAGTCCTGCATCCATCGATTACCCCTGATCGTACGGCGGATAGTCCGCGCGGTCGGGGGCGACGTTCATGTAGCGAAGGACATCATCGATGAATTTGGCGGCGACCGGCCCGGCGGCGATGCTCCCCGTCTCGAGGTCCTGGTTCTCATCGAGCGTGACCAGCACAAGCACCTTCGGGTCGTTCAGCGGTGCGAACTCGACGAACGATGCGATCTGGGTGAGATCGTTGTAGCCACCGTTCGATACCGGCACGTTCGCGGTGCTCGATTTGCCGCCCGCAAGGTAGTACTTCGGGTCACCTTCGCTGCGATAGCCAGGCGATTCGAGGTCATAGTGCATCATCATGCGCATCGTGGCGCTGGTTTCCGGCGAGATCGGGTTGCCCGCCACCTTCGGCTCAACCGAGTGCTCCACGCCGTTCGCATCGATCGTCGCCTTCACAATGTGCGGCGCGATCAGCTTGCCGCCGTTCACAATCGCGGAGACCGCCTGGATCATCTGCAGCGGTGTGACCGTGATCGATTGACCGAACGACTGGGTCGCGAAGTCAACAGGAGAGAAGCCGGGGTCGGACGGTGTCCGGTAGTGGCCGACGGCCTCACCTGGCAGGTCGATCCCAGTCGGCTGGCCGAACCCGAACGCTTTCACGTAGTTGTAGAACTTCTCCTCGCCCAGTTGCTGGGCCATGAACACTGCGCCGGAGTTGAGGCTGTTCTGCAGCACACCCAGCATCGTCTGTTCGCCGAGGGCTTCGTCCTCCCAGTTGTGGATGATCGTGCCGCCGATATCCACATAGCCGGGGTCGTAGTACGTCGTATTCGGAGTCACGGCGCCGGCATCGATAGCGGCGGACGCGGTCACAAGCTTGAACTCGCTGCCCGGCTCGTAGAGGTTCGAAACGGCGGAGTTCTGAAGCAGGCGCGTCGTGGCCGGGTCGTTGAAATCCAGGGTGCTGTACTTCAGGCCCGGTTCGCTGGCGAGCGCCAGGATCTGGCCCGTATTCGGGTCTGCAACGATGAGCTGGCCGCCCTTCGCGCGGTGCTCAACGATCGCATCGTGCAAGCGCTGCTCGGCCATCTGCTGGATATTGCGGTCGATGGTCAACACAAGGTCCTGGCCCGGCTTGGGCGGGACAGCCACCGATTGTCCAAACGGGATAGGGTCGCCCACGGTGTCACGCTCGAAGATGGACTTGCCCGGCGTGCCCTGGAGGATCGCGTTGTACTGGTACTCGATGCCCGCCAGGCCGCTGTTGTCGATGCCAGTCAGACCGAGAAGCGATGCCGCGAGGTCGCCTTCGGGGTGATCACGCTCATGGTCGGCGACAGGCACGACACCATCGAGGTCCTCGTGGATAATCGCCGTCCCGATTGCATACGGCACATCACGCTTCACGAGTACCTGCACGATGTCGGGATCCTTTTGCGTCGCCGAGGTCACGGAAGTGCGGATCGCCGCCGGGTCCATGCTTAGCAACTTGCCAAGGGCCTCCGATGCCGGCCCCGCCTTGGATGCGTCCTGCCAGACACTTGCGTTGACGTAGATGTCCCACGTATCGACGCTTATGGCAAGTACGTTCCCATTTCGGTCGACGATGGCGCCGCGCCGCGCGTAGACCGTGGTCTTATCTATCAGTTCCTTATCGGCCACCGTGGAGTAATGCCCGTGTTCGACCACCTGGATCTGGACGAGACGCGCGATCGCGACGAGCGCGAAGATCCCCAGCAGAATGGCTGGGAGCCAAATGCGTCGCGTGCCAGGGGTGCGATCAACTGGCATTCCGGGCGTGCCTCCGGGATGAGGGTGCGCTCGCCATGGCGGGCATCAGTGCGGGAGCGGCAGCCAGTCAAACAGCGACTGCCACCATGATTGGGGGTGCTCCTGCGTTGTGGCCGGGGCGGGCAGGTAGCTTGCGGGGATCTTGGCGGGCGCGGGGCCCGGGACGTTTACGTGGATGAATGTCGGGTCCGCGAGCGGCGGCTGGAGGCCGATCTCCTGGGCCCGCTGCTCGATTCGCCCGATCGACGTCATTTGGCCGATCTCGGACTCAAGGATGCTGATCTGGCCGTTGAGGTTCGCCACCTGCTCCTGCGAGCGTTGCATGCTGAATCCTTCGCTCGTCACCATGCTGCTCTGGATCACGGGGAGCAGGGCGCTCAAACCGACGATGATGATGCCGCCAAGCACCCACCAGTTGATGCTGCCGAACGGGTGCGCCACCCGGCCCCGTGCAGCGGCTGGCGCATGCGCGGCCACGCGGGCGCGCGTCCGCGCACCAGGGATTGGACCGCGTATCGCTGCCATCGTCAGGCCACCCGCTCTGCTGCGCGAAGGAGGGCACTCCGTGCGCGCGGATTCGCGGCTATCTCAAGAGCACCCGGCCGAACCGCGCGCCGGGTGAGGTCGCGCAACGTTGCAATATGCCCGCAACGACAAACTGGCAATTCGGGCGGGCAGATGCAGCCCGTAGCCTCGCGGCGGATATACTGCTTCACGATACGGTCTTCCAACGAGTGGAAGCTGATGGCGACCAACCGGCCACCGCCGGATGGCCCCAAGCTGAGCAGGCCCCGGGCTTGCGGAAGTACCGAATCAAGGCTGTCGAGTTCACCATTAATTCGAATCCGGAGCGCGAGAAACACCTGGGTGGCGGGGTGGTATTTTTGGCGGTTCCTCGCTCCCCCCAGGGCCTGCTCAGTGACTTGGGCTAACTCAGTGGTCGTCCTTAGCGGCCGTGCACGCACGATCGCCGCAGCGACCCGTCGCGACTGCCCGATCTCTCCATACTTCCAGAGCACATCGGCAATCGCCTGTTCGTCCCATTGATTAACGATCTCGCCTGCCGTCAGCGTGTTCGCTTCGCCCGCCATCCGCATGTCGAGTGGGCCTTCCCTGCCAAAGGAGAAGCCCCGGCGTGCGGTATCGAGTTGGAGCGACGACACCCCGAGATCCATCAACACGCCGTCGAAGGACTCGAAGCCTTCGGCGGCGGCGATGAATGCGAGTTCGCTAAAATTACCGCGGGCAAACTTGATCCGCCTCCCAAACGGATTCAAATTTGCACGCGCTAATTCGAGCGCCTCGCTGTCCTGGTCGATGCACAGCAACCGGCCCTCGGGGCCGATCGCTTCGGCGATGCGCTTGCTGTGGCCGCCGAGACCAACCGTGCAATCGACGTATGTGCCCCCAACGCGCGGCGCGAGGTAGTGCATCACTTCGTCGGGCATGACAGGCAGGTGGGTAGGAGTGGGAGCCATAGCTATCACCTTGGCCCTCGCTCTCCACGCCGTCGACGCGCCGCGTCTTCTTCGCTGATCTCTTGGAGCGTGGCCTCGTAGTCGGCCTCGAGTTCGGCGTCCATCGCGATGATGGTGGGCCGGTCCCAGATCTCGAAATACGGACCAGCGCCAATCACCCGAATGTCTTTCTGCAGGTGGGCGTGCTGCACGAGGCCCACGTCCAGCGTGACGCGGCCCTGGCTATCGAGCTTGTCCTGGCGGCGCCCAAGCTGGAATGCGCGGCGGCGGGCGTTGCGGATTTGCTTGTTGGCCGACGTGCGCTCGTGGAGTTCGCGGTTCTCCTCGACAAAGCCGGAAAGCGTGTACACCTGCACGCAGCCTTCAAGGCCGGGGTACATGATTATCGGCTCGCCTTCCAGCGCGCCCCGGAATTCCGGAGGGACAGGCACGCGCCGGCGATCATCCATCGCGTAATCCTGGCTACCGATAAAGGATTGAAGCACCGGTTCCCTCGCGCAGGTGGGGCCGCGTTTTTAAAAAACGCAACGGGCGAGGTGTGGTATCCACAACCCCGAACCACCTGTGCGAAAGACTACGTCTCCCAAACGCCCCCCGTCAATCCCATTTTCCCCCACAAACTACCGGCGGCGGAGATTTTGCAATGGGAACGGGTATCATGGCTGCATGGTGCGCATCGGCATCCTCACGGCCTCGGACAAAGCCGCGTCTGGCACGCGGCCCGATACCTCGGGCGATGTCATCGCGCGCGCGGCGGCAGACGCCGGGCACACGGTCGCCATGAGGGCAGTCGTGGCCGACGAACGCTCGCTTATCGCAGACACTCTTCGTCATTGGTGTGATGATGCGCTATGCGACGTCATTATGACAACGGGTGGGACGGGCCTTACTCCGCGTGATGTGACGCCGGAAGCGACAGCGGATGTCGCGGAACGAAATATGCCCGGGATCCCTATCGCACTGGTGGCCTCCGGGCTCTCGAAAACGCCGTTTGCGGCGCTCACCCGGGGAATCGCGGTGACGCGCGGAAAAACGCTCATCGTGAACCTGCCCGGCAGCCCGAAAGCGGTGGCGGAAGGCATGGAGGTGCTGCTGCCGCTCCTCGACCACGTTGCCGGCCTGCTCGCAGGCCCGCTCGAACACGATGGCGGCGAAGCGCGCGGATGAGGATAGATGTCCTCACTCTGTTCCCGGGGGCGTTTGGGGGAACCCTCGATACCTCCATCCTCGGCCGAGCACGCGCGGCGGGGTTGTTCACCGTCCACTTCACCGATATCCGTGATTTCGCCACGGATAAGCATCGCTCGGTGGACGACTACCCCTTCGGCGGCGGGCAGGGGATGGTGATGCGCGCGGATGTGCTGGATGCGGCGCTGTCACATGCCGTTGCGCTCGCCGGCGAGCCTCCCACGGTGGTCGCGCTCACGCCCCAGGGCGAAGTGCTCACCGATGCGCTCGTGCGTGAACTCGCGAAGCAGCCGCGATTGGTGTTGGTTTGCGGCCGCTACGAGGGAATGGATGAGCGATTCCTGGAACACCGCGTCGATCGGGAGATCTCGATCGGTGATTACGTGCTCACCGGCGGCGAACTGCCTGCGATGGTCCTCATTGATTCCGTCGCGAGGCACATCCCCGGCGTGCTGGGTGACGAACAATCGCCGGAAGACGAGTCGTTCGCGGACGGCCTGCTCGAGCATCCCCAGTACACGCGGCCTGCCGAGTACAACGGCTGGGAGGTCCCGTCGGTGCTGCTCGGCGGGAACCACGCCGCGATCGAGGCCTGGCGCGCGGAGCAACGGCTCGAGCGGACTCGGGCACGGCGTCCGGGAGGTGCAGCAGCACGCCTTCTTGCGAGAGTGCACAGTAGGTCGTGTAGCCGCTGTTGCAATGGCGCAGCTCTCCGGTCTTGTCGCGCGAACGTATGCTGGTAAGGTGCCGTTATCGCACGAGCATCGCAGGAGGAGGAGGCTCGCAGGGCCTGTCGCTCAATCCTAAAAGCAACGTCGTAGTCATCCCTTCGGATGGCGCGTATGCGAGGAGAATAAAA
>JAFKFP010000082.1 GCA_017308185.1 bacterium
CTGCTTCGAGTGGTTTCCGGAACGCGTTGTTGAATTCGAGCCGGTGGCGGTGGCGTTCGCGCACGAGGTCAACGCCGTAGGCCGCGGCCGCAATACTGCCGGGCGCGAGCCGGCATGGATAGGCGCCGAGCCGCATGGTGCCGCCCTTGTTGACCACGCCTTCCTGCTCTTCGAGCAGGCTGATGACAGGGAATGGAGTCTCCGGGTCCATTTCGGTGGAGTTGGCACCGTCCATACCGCACACGTTCCGCGCGAACTCGGTCACCATCACCTGCATGCCCAGGCATAGCCCCAGATAGGGGATTCGATGTGTCCGCGCGTATTCTGCAGCTTTGATCTTCCCCTCCCAGCCTCGATCGCCAAAGCCGCCGGGCACGATGATGCCCTGCACCCCGCTCAGTAAGGCATCGGCGCCCTGCGACTCCAGGTCCTCGGTGTGTACCCAGCGGATAGCGACATCTACGTCATTCGCAATACCCGCGTGCGCGAGAGACTCTTTCACCGACATATACGCGTCGTGCAATTCCACATACTTGCCCGCCACCGCGATCTCGATCGCACGGGAGGGGTGCTTGAGTTGCTGCACCAGCGCCCGCCAGTCATCCAGGTCACGCGTACCCTGCAGCCCAAACCGCTCGATGACAAAATCGCCGAGGCCCGCCTCTTCGAGCAGGATCGGCACCTCGTAGATGGTGTCCACCGTCTCAAGAGGGATGACAGCGCGCCGCTCGACGTCGCAGAAGAGCGACACCTTGTCGGTGATCTCGCGGGAGACCGGGTGGTCGCTGCGCAGCAAAATGACATCCGGCTGGATGCCCTTCGAACGAAGTTCGCGCACCGAGTGCTGCGTAGGCTTCGTCTTCAACTCGTTCGTGGCGCCAACCATGGGCAGGAACGTCACATGCACGCTCAGGCAATCGTCACGCGGCTGTTCGTGGCGGATCTGCCGGATGGCCTCGATGAACGTCTCACCCTCGATGTCGCCAACCGTGCCGCCGACTTCGCAGATGACCACATCGCAACCCGTCACTTCGGCTACATGGTAGATACGGCTCTTGATCTCGTTGGTAAGGTGCGGGACCTGTTGGATCGTGCCGCCCAGGTAATCGCCGCGCCGCTCGCGTTCGAGCACGGCCATGTGCACCTGCCCACTGGTGACCGAAGAGGCGGCGGTGAGGTCCTGGTCGATAAACCGCTCGTAATGGCCGAGGTCGAGGTCTGTCTCGGCGCCATCGACTGTGACGAACACTTCGCCGTGCTGATACGGCGACATCGTGCCCGGGTCGACATTCAGGTAGGGGTCAAGCTTCTGGATGGAGACGGAAATGCCGCGGGACTTGAGGATCCGGCCGAGGCTCGCGGTCGTTATGCCTTTCCCGACGGAGCTGACCACGCCGCCCGTTACGAAGATGAATTTTGGCATGGCCTCCAACTGCCCGCGGTTGCTTAACCGATGCTACGGGCCTGTCCGCCGGGGTGTCAACGAACAAATGTGTTACCAGCGTCAACACTTCGCCATGCCCATTGAGCGGCCGGCATCGCGAGCGAGAAAGAACCACCGACGCCACAACGTCAGCCGCGCTGCGGGCTCTCCGCGAGCCTCCCGGATGTGTTCGCCGTTGCTGCGGCCATTGCCGATGATCTCAGTAGAGATACGCCGCCTGGTCCACTGATACAGATTTGCAACATTCTCGCATCCGAGTGCTTACAACGCCTTTGCCCAAATAAAACCCCGGGCGTGGTAGGCTGGGCGGGCCGAATCTCGTGATAGCGAGAGCGGGGGAACCAATTCTTGGGGTGTATTGCGCCAGAGCGAGCGCATAGGCGACTTCCGACGCCGAACCCGTCAGCTCACCTCGCAGGCATTCGGGAGGCAGCACGCCTCCCCAGACCTTGCCGGGCACGCCGGCCATTGGAGGAGGATGCCATGCAATACTCTGGCACGTTCACGCCCACCGCACCCGTTACACTCGCCGCCGTCGCCAGCACCCACGACCCGATTGCAGATGCTCGCGAAATGCTGCGCCGCGCCGCACACCTGCCCTTCGCCGCGAGCCAGCCAGGCGTCTGGAGCGGCCGCTTCGTCCAGCACGTCGGCTCGGCCCGGGATTTCGTGCGCCAGCACATCTTTAAGTCGCTTCGGCCCGATTCGCCGATGAGCGCGATCGTTCGTGAGGAGCCACGGCTCACCGAGGCAAGTCGCCGCCAGAAGCAGGAACACTCCGACCTCGCGCAGGCTGCCGAGGAGCTCTACGCCCAGGCGAGGACGAGTTCGACCGCCGATATCTGGCGCATGATCGAACTCGGCGAACAGGCCATCCTGCTCGAAATGGCCCTCGCCCGCCACCACAACCGCCTCACCCAGCTGGTGTACGAATCGACCCACCAGGACATCGGCGGCGAAGGCTAAACCAGTCTCTCTCCCTTCGTACATCTGCCGCGGACGTCATGTCCGCGGCAGGTGCACGAGCGTTCGGTGCGAGTCTCCTACCCCACTTCGATGCGCCGCCCCTCCTGCCAGCTGCGCCAGCAGGCATCGACGAAGCGCATGTAGCGCACGCCGTCCGTGAAATTCGTGAGCGTCACGGGCATCCCGCGCGTCACCGACGCGACGAAGTCCGCCTCCACCTGCCAGCCACTCGCCGTGCCGGGGTCTGGTTCGAGCGTCGCGAAGGGCTGCCCGTGCACAGCCCACTCAGCTGTGTCGCCGATATGCCAGCGGATCGTCGCTTTCGTGCCGTAGACCACCACGCCGTTGTCCGGCGCCCCGGCCGCTACACCGCCCACGCGGAACGTAATCTGGGCGCCGTCCATCAGTTCGCCTACGACGCTCACGGTGTCCGGCACATCAACCTCTGCCATGCCGCCAGTAGATGGGTCCGGCCGCTCCCGCGTAGCGATCGTCCCGTGCGCCGCCACGATACGAATATCCCCCAACCACCGCTGGATGACTTCGCCCCAGATGCCCAGCATCCCCATGTTGCGTCCCGAATACTTCTGTTGCTGCCGCCAGTGGATCGGCGTCGCGGGGTTCAGCGCACCCGGATTCATCGATGTGACGGCGACCTCGGTGATCTTCCCCAGGGTGCCATCGGCGATCATGCGTGTGACCGTCGGCCCGAGCCGAAGGTCGAACGGCGCGGGGACAAGCTGCGCAACCAGCTCCGGGTGGCGCTGCTCGGCTTCGAGCATCTGTTCAGCCTCTTCGAGCGTCCCCGCCATGCGCGCCTCGCAGAGGACATGCTTCCCCGCTTCGAGGGCGGTGATGGTGTAATCGCGGTGGCGGTATGGCCAGGTGCCGATACACACCGCATCGACATCCGGGTCAGCGATAAGCGCCTCCGGCGATTCGAACACGTGCGTGATGCCGAACTCCTTCGCCACGCGTTCGCCGCTCTCCCGGCTGCGGTTCGCGACCGCCACGATGCTGACGCCGTCGATCGCCTGGAACCCGGGAATGTGCCGGTCGCGCGTGTTTGCGCCGGCCCCGATCAGCCCGATATTCATCCTCGCCACCTCCGATTGCGGTCAGTCTGTGTGGTAGAGCCGTGCTGGGCAAGGACGCGCTCCTCCCAGACGAGCGATGAGGATCTCGAGGAGTTTGAAGGTGGAGATCTCCAGGCCTCACCGTCACCATGGCGGCCCATTCGGCGGCTGATCATTGCCAATTCAACAACCGCCGGATACCCGTCGCAACGATCGATAGCGGGTTCGAGGAGTACCCGGTCGAGCTGATCCCCGCCTGAGCGCGTCCCACCTCGAAACAACCTCGTAACCGACCCGCAACGCGCCCGAAACTGGCCGGAAACGGCTCAGTAATCGCCCCGCCGTACATTCTCCCCAGTGCGCACCAGGGGCGTGATCCCTGCCTGCACACCAAGGGGGAAATGCGATGCCTGACATTAACACCGGCAACACCGCGTGGATGTTGGCCGCCTCCGCGCTCGTGCTCTTCATGACGCCCGGGCTCGGGTTCTTCTATGGCGGTCTCACCCGCAACAAGAACGTGCTCGCAACCATCATGCAGTCGTTCATCACCATGGGCGTCGTCGCCGTCATCTGGATAACGATCGGCTACTCGCTGGCCTTTGGTCCCGATTGGCATGGCGTTATTGGCAACTTCGACTGGATAGGCCTGCGGCACGTTGGCCAGCTCCCGGGCGGGCCGAACGGCGCGTTCTATGGCGTTGGCATCCCACATCTGCTGTTCATGGCCTTCCAGATGATGTTCGCCATCATCACGCCGGCGCTCATCACCGGTGCATTTGCGGAGCGCGCGCGTTTCGGGCCATTCCTCATCTTCATCGCGCTCTGGTCGCTGCTGGTCTACGTACCAGTCGCGCACTGGGTATTCGCCTACGACGGTTGGCTCAGCGCCTTCGCCAGCAACGCGCATACGCCGGACATCGGCATCAACTCACTCGACTTTGCTGGCGGCCTGGCGATCCATGTGAACGCGGGCGCGGCCGCACTTGCCGCCGTGTTCGTCTTCGGCAAACGCAAAGGCTACGGGACAGAACCCATGGAGCCCCACGACATCACCATGGTCGTGCTCGGCGCGGCCATCCTCTGGTTCGGGTGGTTCGGCTTCAACGCCGGTAGCGCAGGCGGCGCCACTGGCCAGGCCGTCGAAGCGTTCGTCAACACCAACGTGGCAGCCGCGGTCGCCGCACTCACCTGGGTGCTCGTCGGCTGGGCGCATAGCGGCAAGCCGAGCGTCGTCGGCGCGGCATCGGGCGCAGTCGCCGGGCTTGTGGCCATCACACCTGCCTCCGGCTACGTCGAGCCGATGGAAGCGCTTGCCATCGGCATCGGTGCGGGCCTCATCTGCTACTTCGCCGTCCAACTCCGCGCCCGCATCAAGATGGACGACTCACTAGATGTCGTCGGCGTGCATGGCGTCGGGGGCCTCTGGGGCGCCCTCGCGACGGGGCTCTTCGCCACCGCTGCCGTCTCCGGCCTTCCCTACGCGAACGGGCTCTTCCACGGCCACGCGATGCAGGTCTGGGATCAGTCGCTCGGCGCGATCGCGGTCATCGCGTACTCCTTCACCGTCACCTTCATCATCCTGAAGGTGCTGGACCTGACCATCGGCGTGCGCGTCTCCGAGGATGAGGAGGAGTTGGGGCTGGACGTCACCCAGCACGGCGAACGTGCCTATGCCGGCGAGGAATCTGGTGGTGTGCCACTGATTCCCGGGGGCATCATGGCGGCCCCGCCCATGGCGTACGTGGCGACTGCCCCGGCACCGCCACAACACGCCGGCCGCCAGGCCTGAGAGCGATAAGACTACGCAACTGCCCGGCAGCACCGTCCGCGGTGCTGCCGGCCAAACTCCACCAGGGGGACCCATGAAGAAGATCGAAGCAATCATCCGGCCCGAAAAGCTCAACGAAGTGAAATCCGCGCTCGACGACCTTGGCTTTCACGGCATGAACTTCATCCAGGTGACGGGCCGAGGCGCTCAGCGCGGCGTCGTCCACCAGGGGCGCGGCGGCCAGGCAGTCACTGTCGACATGCTGCCGAAGCTCAAGCTCGAAGTGGTCGTGAGCGATATGGCCGTCGAGCGCGTCATCGACGCCATCATCCAGGCCGCACGCACGGGCAATATCGGGGACGGCAAGATCTTCGTGTCGCCCATCGAAGAGGCAATCCGTGTCCGCACCGGCGAACGTGGAGAGGTGGCGGTCTAGGGGCCGCACGACCGGCGAGCATGGCGTTGCCATGGCTCGCCATTCGCGTCGGAGCGCGCGGACTACTCCCAGGGCTGGTCCCA
Source organism: bacterium (assembly GCA_017308185.1). Classification (GTDB taxonomy): domain Bacteria; phylum Chloroflexota; class Dehalococcoidia; order Tepidiformales; family Tepidiformaceae; genus JAFKFP01. The sequence goes on from JAFKFP010000082.1 coordinate 5,777, forward strand.
GCGCTCCCGGCGCACCACCTCCCCGATCGGCTTCCGGTTCTTCTTCCCCTTGCCAATCTTCTGCACCGGATAGCCAAACGGCACAATCGCGATCACCTCGATCTCCGGCGGTATGCCGAGGAGCGGGTTGACTGCCTCGAGGTTCGCGAAGCCCACCCAGTTCGAGCCCACTCCGGCTTCCCAGGCGGTGAGCACCATGGACTGCACGGCGCGGCTGACGTCGGACATCCCGTACACGCTCTCCTCGGTCGCGCAGACGATGGCGAACGCCGCGCCGGCCGTGTACGGGCCTGTCTTTGCGACCTCGCCAAGTTTCTTCAACATCGCGCGGTCTTCCACCACCACGAAGTGCCACGGCTGGCCGTTTCGTGAGCTCGCGGTGAGATGAGCGGCCTCTACGATCTTCCGAATGACGTCGGGTGGGACAGGCCTGTCTTCATACTGGCGCACGGCCAGGACGGTGCGGACGGCGTCGAAAACGTTCATCACGAGAGTTCCTTTTTGCCGTCCAGCATAGCGCGCTCGCCGCAAACTCCGGTGCCGTGCAAGCCGGTAAGTTCGAGCCGGCCGCCAGCAAGCCCTTCGATGGAAACGAAATCGTAACCGGCCCGCAATCGTGCCGAAATGGCGCGCTGCGAAGCTGTGGGCGGTCAGGCGGCGCCGCAATGGGTTGCCGCCAAACGTAACAGGAACTTCATCCCAAAACGCCCGGAGTCCGATGGCCGAACACGTGAAATGCGTCACAATTACGGCGACGCCGCCCACCAACAGAGGAGCTCTCCCATGACCCCCGAAGAGATCAAAGAATTTTGCGCCAGGAACAACGTCCGCTTCGTGGACGTGAAGTTCGTCGACCTGTTTGGCCTCTGGCAGCACCTGACCCGCCCGATCCACGAGCTCAACGACTGGACGGACTACAACCGCTCGCCGTGGCGCAACGGCTACGGCTTCGATGGCTCGAGCATCCGCGGCTTCCAGAAGATCGAAGAGTCCGACATGCTCCTCGTCCCGGACCCCGATTCGGCGATTATCGACCCGGCCATCACCACGCCGACGCTCTCCGTGATCGCCGATGTGGAGGACCCGCTCACCCGCCAGCCGTACTCGCGCGACCCGCGCTATGTGGCGAAAAAGGCCGAGCAGTACGTCGTCGATAGCGGCGTGGGCGACACCGTGTACATTGGCCCCGAACTGGAATTCTTCGTGTTCGATGATGTGCGCTTTGGCGGCGACCAGCACCAGGCGTTCTACTCGGTCGATTCGAACGAGGGCATCTGGAACAGCGGCAAGGACATGGGCGGCACGAACCTCGGGTATCGCCCTCGCTATAAGGAAGGCTATTTCCCCGTCAGCCCCCACGACACGCAGACCGACCTGCGTAACGAGATGGTCGAGACGATGGAAGCGTGCGGCATCCAGATCGAACTCCACCACCACGAAGTCGCCACGGCTGGCCAGGGCGAAATCGATATGCGCTTCGACACCCTCCGCAAGATGGGCGACAAGTCGATGCTCTACAAGTACATCGTCAAGAACGTGGCCAAGCGCCACGGCAAGGTCGCGACGTTCATGCCGAAGCCGCTCTACGGCGATAACGGCTCGGGCATGCACACCCACCTGAGCATCTGGCGCGATGGCATGAACCTCTTCGCCGACGAATCCGGCTACGCCGGTGTCAGCCAGATGTGCAAGGCCTACATCGCCGGGCTCATCCGCCACGGCAAAGCACTCATGGCCTTCTGCGCCCCGTCCACCAACAGCTACAAGCGGCTCGTGCCTGGCTACGAAGCGCCCGTGAACCTGGTCTACAGCGCGCGCAACCGCTCGGCAGCCTGCCGCATCCCGCTCGTGAGCCCGGACCCGCGCCAGAAGCGCGTCGAGTTCCGCCCGCCGGACCCGACTGCGAACCCGTACCTCGCGTTCTCCGCGATCCTCATGGCCGGCATGGACGGCATCCGCAACGGCTGGGACCCGGGAGAGGCGCTCGACCGCACGAACCTCTTCGACCTGAGCCCGGACGAACTCGAGAAGATCCCAACGGTGGCGCAGTCGCTCGAAGGCTCGCTGCACGCGCTCGAAGAGGACCACGACTTCCTGCTCGAAGGCGGCGTGTTCACCCCGGACCTGATCGAGACCTGGCTCGAATGGAAGTACGAGAACGACGTCGACCCCGTGCGTATGCGCCCGCACCCGCACGAGTTCCACCTCTACTTCGACGCGTAAGCGGGCGGTAACCGTCAGCATGCAGAACGAGGCCGGCAGCAGCGCCGGCCTCGTTGCGTCTCGGGATCCTGCTTTCATAGTCACTACACCAAAGCCGAACGGAAGGTCTCGATGGCCCACTCGATGGTGTGGGTGAATGTCTCGAAGCTAGCTTCGCGTTCGAGCAGTGAGAGCCTGAATGAGGGACGTTTGTTGAGCCGGTCGAGCGGAATCTCGACTCCGCCAATAGCGTTAAGCCGCTGCAGCAATTCGCGGCGCGATTCGTCGCTTACGAATCCGGGAAGCGTCAGCATGAACTGCGGACGCATCTCGACCGAGATATCAGCGGAATAGGTGTAGAGCGCAAAGAGTGGAAGTACAAATTCGCCAAGCGGGAAGTCAAAGAGTAAGGACCCCTGGGAGCCTCCGCCTCCACGAGTTGTTATCCCTTGGTCAACCGCCCATTCCACGAGACGCTCGGCGACCGTGGCAATCTCATGTGCGACCGTATCTGCCACATCGGCAAGGTACGATACCCGGTCCCAAGAACGGCCGGCCCGGCTTCCAGCGCGCTTCGTATCCTGCGCGATTGCCGTTTGGCCAATCACACGAGGTGCAAGCGCGCGCAGCTCTCCACTCCGAAGGTGCGTAATTTCAACTGCGAGCACCTCGGTCTGCGGCATCGGGTTGTTGAGGAACTCGATGACGCGCCGCGTTTCGCCTGGAACCCGGTCCGCTACCAGCAGGAGCCGGACACGGCCTTCGCGAAGATTCCGGCCCACCAACTCCCAGAACTCCTCGTACTCCATCTCAGGGATGAGCGCCGTCGACAACGCTTCAGCTGGTGAGAGGCCTCGCGTCTCACACTCACGTTCATATGCGACCCGGATCGTTTCGATCATCCAATTCGAAGTGCCGTGGGCGGCGTAATCGAGCAGCTGGCCGATTACCTCCCGCCGTATTCGTGTGTCGGAGGCGCGCTTAACTTCGACGATGGTTGGGATGCCGCGTTGATCGAGAAAGAGGTGGTCGGCGGACCATCGCCCTCCAGAGCCTGGCTCGTCGGCGATCGCCATCTCCCGCGCGACCAGGATCCAACGGCAGGGGTCTTCGGGGTTGATCTGCGCGCCCGGCAACAAATCAGGGTGTTCGGCAATGAGCGCCTGGAGGCGATCCTCGCTATCGTACGGCTGGGATTCGAGGCGTCTAAGCGTGCCCGTGTCGTCGATAAGGAAGATCGCGTCCGTCATAGTTGCAGCAGCGTAACGCGACGAGCCTGGAAGTGCATCGCGAGGCATCCCCGGATTGCAGATGGCGGCTCAATACACCTGATCATGCGTGCCTATGTCGAGGAGTTCGATGGTCTGCTCGCGGATAACCAGCAGCAACCGAATTCGGTAGGCGCGCGATAGACGAATGGCATGTTGCCCGGCAAAAGGTCCGTGCAGGGCATGGAGCCCGAGACGGCTATCGTAGGGATCGAGGCGAAGCAACCCCAGTGCACGTTCCACCATTGGGTCATACTCCGGATGCTGTTTGAGAAACCGACGCAACGTCCGGCGGAAGTGGGGGCTGGGGTCGAGTGCAAACATTCAGGCGTTGGCCCGTGCTTCAGCCATGATCTCTTCAACGGTCATGATTCGGCCCTCGCCCCGCGCGAGCTCCTCCAACGATTGCCGCACCCGCGCATCCGAGGCTTCGTCCTGGTCTTCCAGCACGTCCTCGTAGGTCGCACGGCCCATTACCACGTACTCGATCCGGTCGTTCTTGATGATGTAGACCGGGCCCTCCGCCAGGAGGGGGTCCACCATCGAGATGCCGCGCCGCTTGATTTCGCTCGCCGGGATGAGCCGCTTCATCACCTCGGGGTCATGCTTCCAGCGCTCAGTAATCGATTCGGTGCGAGATTCAGTACTCATACTGATACTATAACAGGCGCCCTTGTCCCAAGGAGAGCTCACACCCGCCGCCGCACAGCAAGCACCAGCGCCGCGATCCCGGCCACTGCTGCCGCTGCCGCGAGCGCTATCTCCGCGGGCCGGTACCACCCGGCAGCCACGTTCGCCTTACGAGGCTGCTCACGCGAAGCCGCACGCTTCGCCTCTCCGCCAGCGCCCTGCGCGCCGAACGTCTGCGCGCCCGCTGCGTCCCTGGCCTGCGGCGCCGGCGACGACTCCCCTCCCACCGTCCGGACAGCAGTCGGGCTCGCTGTCGGACTGGGACTCGGCGAGTACCCCTGCGCACCAGCGCCCGTATGGGGCGGCGGCACAATCGGCACGGTAGTGGGCGGCGTTGCGGCCACACCATCGATTGCCGAGGTAGGGCTCGCTTCGGCCGCCGGCGATGGCACAGCCGCTGCATTAGCAGAGCCAGCAACGGACTCCTGTGGAGACGCGAGCGTTTGGTTCGAATTCGCACCCCCACTCGTCATGTCCATGGTCACGACGGCCGTGAGGGCCACCACGGCCAGGACAGCAACACCCTGCGCCAGTCGCAACGCGACAGGCCGTCCGTGGGTGCGGCTCGGCTGCGCGGGCTCCGCCAACAGCGCCGGCGTCAACGCGAACGACCTCGGGGCGCGCACGACCGGCATCGCATCCAGTAGCGCTTTCGTTGCGCGTGCAGCACTCACCGTCTCGCGGCAACGCGCACATTGCCCCATGTGCGTCTCGAAGCGGGCAAGCTCGGAGGGACCAAGCTCACCATCGATATATGCGTTGGCGGACTCGCTCCAGTGTGCGTGGCGGCGAAACAGGCGCGCGATCATTGTTGAGTCTCTTCTCGCCCATGTAGACGCCCAAACCGGTCCGAAAGTTCCGGGTCGCGGGTAAGGATCACGCGGAGCCGTTCGCGGCCGCGCGAAATGCGCGATTTCACCGTGCCGAGCGAACAGCTGGCGATCACCGCGATCTCCTCGTAGCGGTAGCCCTGGATGTCGGCGAGCACGATCGCCTGGCGCTGTTCGAACGGGATTTCGAGCAACGCACGCTCGAGCTGCCTCCCCAACTCCGCCTGCTCGATCGAACCGACGACGTCCTGCGAGTCATCAGCGGGGTCGGGCGGCGGAGGCGCGTCATCTCGCTGCGGCGGTGTTTGGATAACCGGGCGCCGCTGGCGCCTCCGGAGTTCGTCCTTGCTCTGGTTCGCGGCAATCCGCAGGATCCACGCGCGAAAGTTCCCTCCCGCGAACCCGCCAATTGCGCGAAAGGCCGAGAGGAACGCCTCCTGCGTGGCGTCTTCCGCGGCAGGTGAATCGCCGAGCAACCGGCGGCACAACCCAAACACCACGTCCTGGTAGCGCTCCACGAGGAGATTGAACGCATCGAGGTCGCCGTGACGCGCACGCGCAATGAGCGCCTCCTCCACCGCAACGTGTTCCTGCTCCACGCGTGCGAGCGTAGGCGATGGGCAGGCGGCAGGATAGCCCGGCGCTACAGCGCCAATCTCCAGCATTACGTACCGGTAAATGGGTGACATCCGGGTCGGCACGACTGTAGCGGCGCGCGTGAAGTACCATCGACGGATGGCGGGCGACCCGCAACATACCGACGACACGAATCACGTACAGGCCCAGGCGGATAACACTCCCCCACTTCCCGCAGAAACGCAGGAGAGCGAGGACGCGTTGGACGGCACTGTACGTGCACCCGCCGCAGAATCAGCCGCCGGCGACGCACCGGCCACCCCCGGCCCGGCGTACCCCGGCAGCGAACCGCCAGCCGAGGACGATGACCGCCCAGTCGCACCCAGCGGCACTTCGTCGAAGGTAGTTATCCGCGAGATCGTGGAGACACTCCTGCTCGCGCTGCTCGTGTTTCTTGCCGTGCGCGCCAGCTTCCAGAACTTCAAAGTCGATGGCGAATCGATGATGCCTACCCTCCACAACGGGCAGTTCATGATCGTGAACA